>JBAXMF010000059.1:0-10080 GCA_037134435.1 Methanomicrobiales archaeon
GTTGTGATGGGGTCGATTGGCTTTACCGCAAAAACGGGCGTATGCATCACATCTGACGCAGTAACGCGGTGCCTGACGGCACTGTTTAGCACGTTAAGTATCCGGGTTAAGGTACTGACGCGGGGGTCGACACTCCCTGCTTCAATGCGGGCGATCATTGACTGGCTGACTCCTGCTCTCCTGGCAAGTTCTGTCTGCCGCATCTGGAGCACTTCCCTTCTTGACCTGATCTCTTCGGGAGTAGGGATATGCATAATTATTACTGATAGTGATATTCCCTTAAAATAACTTCTGAAAGCATTCAATGCCAGGGAATACCTCCAGCTGCCAGGAAAGGTTTTTAATAAACATCTACCGGCTACGGGTGCGGATATCCGGGTCATCCGCGCGGCATGTAGTGAACTGAATGCTTAATTACCTGGCATTACTATAAAACAGCGTCGTATCCGGCTAAAGTGAGGTGTCCTATTACAATATCCTTGAACGTTTTGATATTAGGGTTGCTCCTGTTATCAGGTTATTTTATTTTTGGTTGTATGGGTTTAAGTGCTGATGATCAGTTCAAGCAGGAGTGGCAAAATTCAGAATCCCGTCTTGATAAAGAATTTTATCAAATTCAGGTTGCACTGGGACAAGATGGAAAATCGGTTGATTACAATGCTTTATCGTATCATAGTGGGGAAATTGTAAAAATTGCCGATAATGAGCAGGGGATAATTTCTGATATTCATGTCAGTGATAAGTATTCAGAGGCAAAAAGTGAGTATCTTTCCGCATTATCTGAATTACGATCGGGGTATGTTGTTACCTTTACCATATCTGAAAGCGGGGATAAAGAAATGTTACAGGATTTGCTTCCATCCAAGTCTTATATGAAAAGTTATATTGAAAAGCGGGACAGGGTTAAGACCATTATTGAACTAGTCACCAGGTATCCATGAAAAAAGAGCGCACCCGTCTGTTTTCTATAGAGATACCTGCACGAATAATCCAGACCATCCGGATATCGATCCTGGAAGGTTCGATATAATCATATCTGTCAGGAATATCCGAGAAGGACATTTTTTTATCAGGGGTACCTGGTGCCTTTCAGGTGTTGGCCAGAAAACTATTCGCATATGAGAAAAGCTAAAAATATATCAATACATTGGAAATACCTGAAAATATTACCATTACGGAGAATTGAGTGGGAGGAGTAAGCCCCCTTCTGTTCATTGCGGCATTCAGCTACGCGCCTTACCTGGGCAGGCACTGAGCTACCCATTTGCCCTGTTCCGGCTTGCACCCGCAGGGATTCACCGTTTCATCGTATCCTGTCCCTACGCTCTACGAGTTATCTCGTGCGTTACGCACTTCTCGCACAGGGGAATTACAACCCCCCCATGCTCGGTCGCATCATTGCTAATGACAGGCCGTGCCGTTTCTGTGCCATTGCCGTGACTCTCGCCACCCATACGTGAATATGGCTGCGTGCTCAGATCGGTGGGGGGACTTTCCTCAGCAGCATAAAGCCACCGTCGGCCGCACTCTCCCTCTCATATTATTATGGGGAGAGCGCATTATTTACTCTTAATGGAAGTTCTTACTGTTGATGAAGGTATGACAGCAGTTAAAATGGCCCGGAATACAATAGAGGCCGTTGTTCGAGGCATTCCTGCCCCTTCAACCAGTTTACCCCCTGTATTTTCTGAAAAACGTGGAGTATTTGTGACAATAACCCGTTCCGGTGAATTACGGGGGTGCATAGGGTACCCCTACCCGGTACTCCCGCTCATGGAGGCGATACCGTCAGCGGCAACGGGTGCAGCGCTCGAAGACCCACGTTTTCCTCCGGTGGCCATCGCTGAACTACACCAGATCAGGGTTGAAGTGACGGTGCTCACACCGCCTGAACCACTTGATGTGGGACCAGAACAGCGGCCTGATGCCATAAAAATTGGGAAACATGGGTTAATTGCACGCGGTGCCGGGCGGAGCGGGCTCCTGTTGCCACAGGTGGCAACCGAATATTCATGGACTGGTGAAGAATTCCTTACCCATACCTGCATGAAAGCCGGGTTACCTGCCAATTGCTGGAAACGACTGAACACCGAGATCCTCACGTTTGAAGGGCAGATTTTTCACGAGCAGGTCACGTAATGGCAATCTCTTTTGAAATACTCGAGGAAGATATTTTTGGCCGTACCGGACGGTTGAAAGTCGGGGAAAAAATCCTGAAAACTCCTGCACTGCTCCCCGTCGTAAACCCCCACCTGCCCCTCATCACCCCCGCCGAGATGAAATCGCTGGGTGTCGGAGCCCTGATTACCAACGCGTACATCTTCCACCGGAGTAAAGAGTTCCGTGAGCCCGCCCTTACCCGAGGGCTCCATGATCTCCTCGGGTTTGATGGGATAATTATGACTGATTCGGGATCCTTCCAGCTCTCTGTATATGGGGACGTTGAGGTATCCAATTCAGATACGCTCCTGTTCCAGCGATCCATCGGGAGCGATATCATTGTCCCGCTGGATATCCCCACGCACCCTGATTCAAGCCGGGAGCAGACTGAAAAAGAACTGGGGACCACCATGGACCGGCTTCGTGAAGCAATTGAGATCCTCGGACCCGGTGCCCCGCTTGCAGCCCCCATCCAGGGGGGGGCATTCCCTGACCTCCGGGAACAGGCCGGTCGTACCGCAGGGGAGATGGGATTTACGTTCACACCCATCGGGGCAGTCGTCCCGTTAATGGAATCGTACCGCTATGAGGACCTTGTCCGGGTTGTCCTTGCAGCAAAAAAAGGTCTCCCCTCATCAGCATGCGTTCACCTGTTTGGTGCAGGACACCCGGTGATGTTTGCTCTTGCAGTGGCAATGGGTTGTGACCTCTTTGACTCCGCGGCATATGCCTTGTATGCGAAAGAAGGGCGATACCTCACGACGCATGGGAGTAAAAAACTGGCAGAATTATCAGAATTACCCTGTAGCTGTGAAGTCTGCAGGGGCCATTCTGCGGATGAAATGCGGCAGTCACCAGAAAAAATCCGTCTCCTTGCGCGGCATAACCTGATTGTGACACTAACGGAGATCTCCCGTATCCGCCAGGCCATATCAGACGGGGTCCTCTGGGAACTCGTTGATGAACGTTGCCGGAGTCACCCCCGCCTCCTCCGCGGCTACAGGACGCTTCTTACGTACACCGAAGAACTTGCTGCGCGAGACCGGATTTCAAAACGCCGCTTTTTCTACCGTGGCGACGAAAGTTGCCGACGGACAGAGGTACTACGGTACCAGATGATGATTGCGAGGTTTTCTGTTGGTCCGCGCGTGCTTGTTACATTTGACCGTGTCCCTGCTGGCGGCGTGCCGGAATACGATACAGTCCTCCTGTTCAGGCCACCCTTTGGTCCTTATCCGGTTGAATTAAAGGAAACATTTCCTATCGGGCAGTGTGAACTTCCGGAATGGGACGAGCAGATGGTAGTAACCGGGTGTAGGGGGATCAGGGCATTAATCGATGCGAATCCCGGTATCGCGGTTACCGTCCGTTGTGGTCCGGAATGGGGGAGCATCGTTGGACGGGAATTACCGGAGGTGCGAATTGAGCAGCGTTGAAGTTAAACGGCGGGATGGGCTTGCAAGGTCCGGTATCTGCGTCATCGATGGAACGGGTATCGTATTCCCTGCTGCGGTTGATACAGCAACGATATTCCCCAACCTGAACAGGGCGGCATTATCAAATATTCCCCTATCTGCAGGGCCGGAATTTGTTGCAGATTATTGGCCTGATGGTTCCATTATTCCGGTGATGGTTCACCCGCATCATACCTCAGGGTCCGTTTCCGGCGATTGCGTGATGGTCCCCGGGTGGCATACCGTCCTTAACAATCCGAGGAATTATGTGACCTGGCTTACCGCGATGAAAGCCGCCGTACCTCCTGACACCATCTGGTACGCCCCTGCCTCGGCAATCCCATCGAATGCCCATATCCTCTGCTATTCAGGGTTTGACCTGTTTGATTTCATCGCCTGTGACCTCGCGGCATCGCGGGGTATCTTCCTCCTTCCCGAAGGGGAGTTTGACCGGAAATGGATGGATGCGGGGGTATGTAATTGTGAAGGCTGTAGGACAGCCGACCTGAAACTGCATAACCGTATGGCATTATCAAAAGAACTTGCATTGGTGTCCCGTTTTATCGCGGCATCCCGCCTCAGGGAATTTGTTGAGTCCAGGTGCAGGATGCATTCGCCCCATGTTGCCATCATGCGGCACCTCGATTCGATGTATGACCTGATGGAACAGGTTGTGCCGGTGGCAAGAGAAGTCGCATTCGGTGCAACAACCGGTGAGACCCTCAACCGTGTAGAGATCCGCCGCTTCGCACGACGTGTTGTGGACCGTTACAGGCCCCCCCTGGCAGATACCGCGGTACTGTTACCCTGTTCTGCGAGGAAACCCTATTCCCTCTCCCAGAGTCACAATAAATTCACCCATGCGATACAGGGGAGGGCCCACGAGTTGATCGTGACATCACCGGTCGGACTCGTCCCAAGGGAACTTGAGCTGGTGTACCCTGCGGCCCATTACGATGTCCCGGTGACAGGGTACTGGGACCGGGAAGAGAAGGCCTTCATATCAGGTGTCATCGGGGAATACCTGAAGAAAAATCGCTACCGACGTGTAATTGCCCACCTGGATGGTGGTGCCCTCGAAGTCGCAAAGGCGGGTGCAGAAAGTGCAGGGATCGATCTTGAATACACCTGCCCCGGAAGGAGACCGACTGATGCTGCCTCTCTCGCAGCCCTCGATGCTGCACTTGAAGGGTGCCGCAGGGTAAAGCAGGACCTGCTCAGGGGAATTTGTTCCTGGCAGTTCGGGTCTGTTCCGGACACAACAGGGCTGATGCCAAGGGGTCGCTATCCGACGGTGAAATATTCACGAAACCGTGTCCAGATGTTCTCGCTTGACACCGGAACGGGGCTGATACGTCCTACGTTCGATGGATGGAAACTGCTTGGGGAAGGGTACCGGGTACACATATCTGATTTCGTCCCGCAGGGTGATATCCTCGCGCCAGGTGTCGTGAGTGCGGACCCGTGCATACGGGAAGGGGATGAGGTGCTTGTTGTTGGTCCAAGAGTTTTCGGCACAGGCAGGGCTGCGATGGGAGCCCACGAGATGACCCGTACGAAACGGGGTGTCGCGGTACGCGTGCGTAAAATAAAGATGTGTGACAGTCAATAAGTACGATACTCCAGCCGGGACGCATTGTTCAGGCAGTACCAGAAGGTGTAAATCGGTGTACAGAATTTTAAAGGCGACACAACTTGCTGAACGGGTCTACCAGATGTGGGTATTTGCACCGCATGTCGCCCATCATGCAAAAGCCGGACAGTTTTTAATTGTCAGGGTTAATGAGACCGGGGAACGGGTCCCCCTGACGATATCTGCAGTGGACGGTGATGCAGTCAGGATTATTTTTATGGCGGTGGGTAAGACCACGGAACTGCTGTCCTCACTCCGTGAGGGGGACATGATCCGGGACATTGTCGGTCCGCTTGGCCGCCCGAGTGAAATAACAACCTATGGGACCTGTGTTGTCATCGGGGGGGGTGTTGGTATTGCCAGTGCCCCGATAATTGCGAAGGCAGCAAAATCCGCTGGCAATCATGTCATAGGGATTATCGGGGCCAGGAATTCCGGGCTCCTCATCCTTGAGGATGAGATGAGGGCATGTTGCGATGAACTATTCATTACGACCGATGACGGCAGTAAAGGAATCCATGGATTTGCAGCAGATGTGCTAAAGGCAGAACTCGAAAAGCGAACCATCGACTGTGTATGGATCATCGGTCCGGCCATCATGATGAAGGTAACATCAGGGATCACGAAACCCTACAACGTGAAGACATTCGTGTCATTGAACCCGATCATGGTAGACGGGACGGGGATGTGCGGGTCATGCCGGGTCCAGGTGGAGGGAACGACCCGATTTGCCTGCGTGGACGGGCCCGAATTCGATGCCCACCTTGTTGATTTTGACCTCCTGATGCAGCGGCAGCGGACATACCAGCCGGAAGAACGTTTGGCCCTTGAACATTACCATGAGCACGCGTGTAACTGTAAAGGGGGCACATAGTCATGGAAGACCGCGCCGCCGGACTAAGAGTGCATGATTTCCTCGAAGTATCGCCGGGTCTCTCCCCTGATGAGGCCATGCTTGAAGCAGAGAGGTGCCTGCAATGCAAGAAGCCGAAATGTGTGAACGGTTGTCCGGTAGAAATCGACATCCCCGCGTTTATTGCTGAGATCGCGCTTGGAAATTTCAGGAACGCCGCAGTGATTATCAAGGCTGAAAATATGCTCCCTGCCGTCTGCGGTCGTGTCTGTCCACAGGAAACGCAGTGTGAAGGGGAATGTATCCTGTCAGGCAAGGAGATGCCCATCTCAATTGGTTCACTTGAACGGTTTATTGCAGACTGGGAGCGAGCGCATGGTACAAGCATGCCTGAAAAAAAGTTATCAACCGGGCACCATGTTGCCGTGGTTGGTTCAGGTCCTGCCGGCCTGACAGCAGCAGCAGAACTATCCAGGCTCGGGCATAAGGTCACGCTGTTTGAGTCCCTGCATGAAGCAGGGGGGGTCCTGATGTACGGTATCCCTGAATTCCGGCTCCCGAAGGAGATTGTGAGAGCAGAAGTGGAACAGGTGCTTGCAATGGGTGTTGAAATCAGGCTCAACCATCTTGCAGGACGGAGTATTACGGTCCCGGAACTGCTGAAATACGATGCGGTGTTTCTCGCTACTGGTGCAGGTCTTCCAAACTTTATGGGGATACCCGGGGAGCAACTGAATGGCGTCTACTCAGCCAATGAATTCCTGACACGGGTGAATTTCATGCATGCGGACCAGTTCCCCGATCATGATACCCCGGTGAAACGGGGCAGTCGCGTGGTGGTCGCCGGCGGGGGTAATGTCGCCATGGACGCAGCACGGGTGGCAAGGCGCCTTGGCGCGAAGGTAACGCTGGTATATCGCCGCCGCGAGGAGGACCTCCCGGCAAGGATGAACGAAGTCATTCATGCCAAAGAAGAAGGCGTTGAAATCCTGCCATGTGCAAATCCCATTCGTATTACCGGGGACTCATGTGTCACCGGGGTTGAATGTATACAGATGGAGATGTGCGCGTTGGATGAAACGGGGAGGCCAACCAGCCGTCCCGTTGATGGGGCGACCTTCACTATTGATGCAGACATGTTCATCGAGGCCATCGGCCAGGGACCAAACCCGCTCCTAATATCTGAAATTAAGGGGTTGGAACGGGCGAAGAAGGGAAATGTCGTAGTGGACGAAGAAGGAAAGACCCGGCTCCCACGTATCTTCGCAGCCGGTGATGTGGCAACAGGTGCTGCAACAGTGATTCTGGCGATGGGTCATGCAAAAACAGCTGCCAGAGCAATTGACCGGATGTTGAGGGAAGATTATTAAAAGTATTGTTAATTCAGACCATATTATTTTTTTACGAAAATTCCCGTGGTAGAACCCGGTGGGGTTGAGACCGTTACATCTTCATCCATCGGTACCGTCTTTTAGCTGATACAACTGAAAAATGACTGGTTATCCCTGAATGCCTGAAGGGAATTTTTGATGTTTTTTCATTGTCTTAAACATGAGCCTGTATCAGTTTACAGGTGCACTAAAATCGCTGATAATCCCTTCGAAGACGGCAGTCGCTTTCCTGAGAGCCTCGATTGAAACCCTTTCGTTAACGGCATGAAGTGAAATAATTTCACCGGGCCCGTATTCGACCACCCGGAACCCCTCGGCCCGGAGGTACCTTGCATCGCTTGCAGCCCACTGGACAATTGGCTGGGCTGGCAGTCCGTAAACCCGTGAGATAACATTGCAGGTAACGCCAACAAGCCGGCAATTTGGAGAGGTCATCGAGGGCTCACTAATACTAACCTCCTGGATTGCTGCACCCGGTGAATGACTGGCAATATCTGCGATGAGGTCGGGTATAGAGCACCCCCAAGGGACCCTGATATCAAGCTGGAGATCGCAATGCTGGGCGACAATGTTGGCTTTTTCCCCCCCTTCGATCCTGCCCGGGTTGAACATGACCCGCCGTAGCACGTGTTTTGCCTCGTCAACAGCCAGGATATCCCGGAGGACTGCAGAAGACCGCTCAATAATCTCGTCCACCTCCCCCTCCACGTGGTACTCATGCCGGTGTACTTTGCGCAAATAATCGAGGGTTTTATAGGCTTCCATCACGGCACTGACACCGCGGGTCGGGTATAATGAACCATGTCCAGGTTCTCCCCGGAAATGCAAATCGATCCTGCAGAGCCCTTTCTCACCGATATTGGGGTGTAGCTCCGGGGATGGTTCTGCAATAATGACATCGCAGGGGCGGAGGAGGTCCTTGGAGAGAACGCACCTGATCCCATATGTCCCGCTGGTCTCTTCATCGCACACGAAAAGAAAGTCTGCATCAGGTTCCACTCCCTTATCGAGAAGCTGTTTGTACGATGACAGGAGTGCCGCACATCCACCTTTCATATCCGTAGAACCCCTCCCGTAGAGGTGCCCGTCCTCGATCTCCCCCGAGAATGGTGGGTGCCGCCACCCTTCTGCCATTGCCGGCACGACGTCTACATGCCCGCAGAGCAGCAGGTGGTGGTTCAGATGTGCACTGATAAGGTTGTCCCTTCCCCCCCTGTTCCTGATAATATCTGTCCGGACACCAAGGCTGTCAAGAAATCCCTTGATATAATGAATGACCTCTTCGGTATTTCCCGGGGGATTTTCACTTTTAATCTTCACCAGTTCCCTGGTGAGGTGCACAACGTCCATATCATTTTCCTGTGGTGATTACGTCCCGTTTAAATTCTTCAAAGAGCATGCTGAGGGATGCGTCGTTGTAGAGGCTCTTTAAAAAGTCATTATTGAAAAACTCATCGATAACCTTTGCAAAGAATGCAGCAGGAAGGGGGCTGGTCTGGTCAGGGTCAATAACAATCCGGAAACTCCGGTAATCTGCCCGGGTATTGCGGTCATAGATAACCTGCCAGAGAAAAGGAAGCCGTTCAAACCTGTCCGTGTGGGCCTCTTTCAACCAGTTGATGAAGCTGCTGAAATGAGCACGGTCACCCTTTTTCTCTTCGTCTATCCTCCACCGGAGATATTCCCCGGACATGACATTCCTCGGCGATGTATAGGTATAGGTCAGGAGGCCGAGTGTATAGTCGATATGGGCCAGGGCATCAATAAAATAAAATTTAAGGACCGGGTGGAACATTGCGGTATCATGAAGGACCAGGTTCTTATTGTAGAGGTACTCCATGATGTTTGCATATTCTTTTACATCACTCATACGCTTGCTATTAGCCCTTGAAATTGTATAAAAATTCCGGATAATTTTCCGGCAGCCAGTTGGACAACCAGGGTCTTCCTGGTCGAAGAATCTCCTGCATGGATTCCTCATTCACTGGTAAAAAGGGGCACGCCGTTTAACCGCTTCAATGAAGGCATTCTCAAGATCGATCCCAGATTTACCCCGGATATTGACATGGTTATCTGTCCGTAGGAGGCATGGCTTGAGGTTTCCGTCCGACGTGACACGTAACCTGTTGCAGAATGCGCAGAATTCGGTATTGTGGAGCGGCCTGACCACCTCAATCTCAGCCCCGTCAAGGCAGTATTTTTTCCGGTGATGCATCCGGCGGGTAAGAATTACTTTCGACCTTCCGGCCAGGTCCTCTTCGAGGGCCAGAAGATCAGAATGACATTCACACCCCCCAAGACCCATCAGTTCTATTAACTGGAGGATAAGGTGCCGGTTATTCCTGATGTACGCGTAAAAATCCTCAAGTTCGTGATCATTGATCCCCCGGAGCATTACCATGTTCAGTTTGATCGGTGTGAGGCCTGCCTCGAGGGCCACATCGATACCATGGAGCACATCCGAGAGCCTGTCGCTGCCGGTGATTTTTTTATAGGTGTCCGGGTTGAGACTATCAAGCGAAATATTCCCCCTTGAAAGGCCAGCCTCTTTTAATTCCCCGGCATAGTCAGCCAGGAGAATCCCGTTGG
>JBAXMF010000060.1:0-10065 GCA_037134435.1 Methanomicrobiales archaeon
AGGAGTTCCTGTTTTTTTGGCATTTACAACAGTGTGCGTTTCAAAAATTACTGGTGTATCAGACCTTCGGCACAGTTGTTGTGATTGCCGTAGCCTGGTTCCGTGTACATCGGCGCTCATCCATTAAACCGTAATAAATTGGTAGAATTACAATTGAGAGCCAATAACGAGGTTTTATGATTAGTCCCAGATCTCAATCTCAAAATAGTCCGGCCGGGGTTTGGAATCAGGGCGATGGTTTTTAAGAGACGGGGGTGATTGGATGAGAATAATCCCCGCGATTGGGACGAGGTTTTTTTACTCGCGGGGCATGTTTATTTTTTATAACCCGAAAAAACCGAGTATCCTGTTTTTTGTATCCTTGTGAAATATTACAGCCCCGCCTTTTAAACTCCTGACGTCTTCTACGGAATAGAGTACATCAGGGTATTCCCGTGAAAGGATCGAGACGAGTACCGACTGCTCGCTCCGGGGGACAATCATCAGGATCACATTAACTGAATCTGAAAAACTTCCCGATCCTCGAAGCCGGGTGAGACCGTAGCCCTTTGTTGCCAGCCGATCGATCATTTTTTCCGGGTCATCACGCGTGATAAGGCGGACGACGACAGACCCTATCGATATCTTTTTTTCTATCTCCGTCCCGAGAAGAGTCCCGATTCCATACCCGGCAATATAGGCAAAAATGCTCCAGTAATCGTTCAGGTTCGATAAGACCAGCCCGGTAGAGAGGAGCCAGATACCAACTTTTACAACCCCGATATTTGCGGCAAGGTTTGCGTGACCTTTGCTGACATAGACGGTACGGATAGTATCGAGGCTGGTCTCGATAATCCTCGCCACGAGAATAATGAGGGGTAAGATGTAATCCATAGAACAACCTTGGGGATTGGGTCCCGGGCACCAGCCGGGCGGGTCCGGTCCTGGTACGGGAACACGAGAACTAATTGTCTTTAATTCCTTTATCCCGGTAAGTATATACTTTCGGTTTAAACGTGACCCGGGGAATTTTTCGGAATGAGGACCGGTATTGTAGAAATTACAGGATACGCAAATAGAAAACGAAGAACAGGCGAGGTGCCGGAACGATTCATAATGCCGCATTTCTCCCCTGGTCCCGCCATGTGAAAAAATGTTTTCACATCATAAAAAAAGATAGCAAACTGTTAAACGGTTCCCAGCTCATCAACTTATTACCAGGTAATGATATGAATCTGAAAGGCTCACAAACTGAAAAAAATATTCTTGCGGCATTTGCCGGAGAATCCCAGGCCAGAATGAGGTACTCGTACTTTGCATCCGTTGCAAAGAAAGAAGGCTATGAACAGATCTCTGCAATATTCCAGGAGACCTCGGATAACGAGAGGGAGCATGCCAAGCTCTACTTCATGCTGCTCGAGGGTGGGGATGCCCAGGTGACCGCGTCCTACCCTGCCGGTATGATCGGGACGACCGCCGCAAACCTGCTTGCCGCTGCAGAAGGGGAAAAACTCGAATGGTCAACCTTGTATCCCGGATTTGCGGTTGTTGCCGATAAAGAGGGATTTTCAGTAGCGGCCCATACCTTCCGCGAGATCGCCAAAGTGGAAGAGCACCATGAACAGCGGTACAGGAAACTGCTTGCAAATGTCAGCAATGGTACCGTCTTTAAAAAGTCAGGCATAAAATCCTGGAAATGCAGGAATTGCGGGTATGTCCACCTCGATATTTCCGCCCCTGATAAATGCCCGGTCTGCGATCACCCGCAGGCGTATTACGAAATCTGGTGTGAAAACTACTGAGCGGGAATTGGGTGCATTGTGGTACCCGCAGCGTCTCCTTTTTTTTGGATTCTGAAAATGTAACGTAACAACAATATGAAAACAGAAAAAATCGTTGGCATACATCAAACAATTATATGCCAAGCCCGTATAACTCATTGTCATTATAAATATGCCTGCCCGGATGACCGAATAAAATTGGGAAAATGGGTAGCAGATATCGGAAAAGACTACAAAATCCCGGTTTTCCTGCGGGATTTGAGATAAATTGAAATCGGGACAGGGAGGATGCAATGGACGAACATTGTAAAAAGATCAATATGAGAAACAAACGACTCATTACTTCGTTGAGAGTACTGGCAGTCCTCGTTCTACTGGTGGGGATAGCAGCGCCAGCTATGGCAGGAGAACGGTTTGTCTCCGGGGGCCCGAACCTGACAGCGGCAATCCTCGGATCGAATGATTTCTCACCGGGCGATGAGATCACAATCCCGGTAACGATCCAGAACAGTGGCCTGCTCGAGTATGTATTTACCTACCCGAACCAGCTAACCGCTGCGGATCTTCCGAACACGGCCAAACTGATGATGGTCACACTGGGACCCGGGGATGCTCCCGTCACGGTCAGGTCTGACCCCCAATTGCTCGGGGACCTGGCAGGTGGTCGTAACACGGTAGCTAATTTTAAGGTCAAAATCGCTCCTGATGCACCATATGAGACCTATAACCTCCCCCTTACGATACGGTACACGTACCTGATGAGAGCGGACCAGTATGGTACCGATATGCTCCAATATTTCTACAAGGAGCAGGTTGAGACGCTTAACCTGCCGATCAGGATCAAGCCTGAAGTCCTGCTGGATGTGATGTCTGTCGGGTCAGGGGGCCTGAATGCGGGGACCACCGGGTACTTGAATATCAGCCTGAAAAATATTGGTAATGAAGATGGCAGGGAGTCGATAGTAAAGCTCGTACAGAATGGGAACAGCCCTGTTGTACCGGTAGCAAGCAGTGTATATATCGGGGATTTTCCAAAAAATTCCATCGTGCCGCTGCAATATAAGGTATCCGTATCCAGGGATGCCGAGGCAATCACCTACCCGGTAAACATTACGGTCACCTATAAGAACCGCGACGGAGATCTCGTCACTACCGACACGGTTACTCTCGGCGTACCGGTGGGTGGGAAAATCGCCTTTACCATCGTCTCGCCACCGGTAGAGATGAGCCCCGGTGAGAGAAAGGTGATCGCAGTCACGTACAGGAATACCGGGACCACGGGGGTGAACAGTGCACTGGCGAGGATTTTTACGGTTGACCCGTTCACGAGCAGCGACGATACCTCATACCTTGGAGATCTTGCACCCGGGGAGGAAAAAATTGCACATTTCGATATTACTGCCGATCCGGGGACCACGGTGAAGGATTACGGGCTCGATTCAGAGATACTATACCGGGACGCCCTGAACAATGACCAGGTGTCTGATCGCGTCAAGCTGACAGTAGATATCACGTCATCCTCACTGGTCAAACAGGTCTCGTCGAACCCGTTCGCCATCGTTGTTCTTCTCCTCATTGTCGTTGCAATCGTATATTTCGGCATTATCCGGCGGAGAAAAAAATCGCGTTGAACCAGGAGGAGGTACAATTGGATTGGAACGGGGCAACGGATTTTATATCCGGGTGTTTCGGGACTACTACACCATACTCGTGGAAAAATTGGGCACCCGGGAAAATCGGTTGTTCACAGGCGAAACAGGCGGTTTTTTTACCCTTAAAAAAATCGATTTGGCCATTCAGGGGGGATAATCATGGGAGCAGATGACAATATTATCAGGATAGAACATATTTCAAAGATTTTCAGGACCGCCACCGGGAGTGTCACTGCAGTTGATGATGTATCGTTTAACGTCAGGCGGGGTGAAATATTCGGCCTCCTTGGACCGAACGGTGCAGGAAAAAGCACGCTGATCCGTATCCTTACAACTCTGATGAAGCCCAATAGCGGAAGGGCATTTCTTGATATCTACGAGGTGACAAAAGACAATGAAAAAGTCCGGGGCATTATTGGTGTATGCCCCCAGAACAGCACGCTCGATGTTGAGCTGACTGCGTATGATAACCTGGAATTTTATGGCAAACTGGTAAATGTCGATGACAGCGTTCTTGATGAGCGGATATGGGAGTTGCTCCGGATGGCAGATCTTTCCGACCGTGCGCATTCACGGGTCAGCACATTATCCGGTGGGATGAGGAGGAAACTCGAGATTGTCCGGGCGTTCCTCCACCGGCCACTGATCCTGTTCCTCGATGAACCGACGATCGGCCTTGACCCGGAAGCACGCCGGGAGGTCTGGCAGCAGATCTCGATGCTCAATACAGAAAATATCACGATCATCCTGACGACCCACTACATGGACGAGGCGGAGAAACTCTGCCAGAGGATTGCATTTGTCGACCATGGTCGCCTGGTCTCACTTGATACACCCGAGAACCTGAAACTGGCGATGCCTGCGGGCGAACTGATAGAGCTAGGATATGACCATTTTGATGATTCCCTCCTGGCGGTGATCCGCGCTCATCAACAGGTGATATCGGTAGAAAAGAAAGAGGGAATAATTCAGATCTCTGCAAAAAATGGGAGTAACCTGCTTCCAGTTCTTATTGCCGAATTTGAAAAGTTCGGGATCATCATTACTTCCATCTCGATCCGGTCCCCCTCTCTGGAGGACGTGTTCCTGTACCTCACGGGTAAGAAACTTGATGATATGACCTCTGATATACCGGTTTCCCGTCACGGAGGCTCCCGATAATGTTACGTGGAGCAATTGCAATATTCCGGCGTGATTTTAAAAAATTTACGAGCAACCCGTTCATGCTCGTCATGACTCTGGCAATGCCAATCATGTACCTGCTGATCTTTGGCAATGCTATCGGGGGTACAATCACGGGAATCCCGATTGGAATCGTCCAGGAACAGCCTTTTGTTCATGAAACGCCCCTTTATTTAGCAGGCCTTGAGCAGCTCGAACATTTCCATACCCAGCCTGATAAACCTGCGTTATTTCACGTCCAGAGTTTCACCGATGAACGAATTGCAAAAAATGCCCTGGCAGACGGTGAAATAATGGCATACCTGGTTTTCCCTTCTGATCTTGAACCTGGCCGGACGATACGGCTCTACATGGACAGTTCAGAGTTTACGGTTCCGGCACTGATCCAATCGGGGGTTACGGGATCTGTTGCGGCTACAGGGGCTAAAAATCCGATAGAAGCGGTGAATGTCTATGGGACGATTGATTACATCCAGTTTTTCGGGGTTGGAGTAATAGTAATGGCCATTTTCATGACAACGATGTTTGGTGGCGGCCTTGCCCTGATCCGGGACCGCGAGATGGGGATCATCGAGGGTTACTTTGTCACACCCGTCAAACGGTCAAGCATTATCCTCGGTACCATCGGGAGTGGGACGGTAAAAGCATTTTTTGCCGGGTTTATTATTTTCCTTGTTGATATTTTTATTGCAGGGGTGATTATCCGGGCACCTGAAGATTTCATCCTTGTCCTGCTCGTGCTCTTCATGACAAGTATCGGGGTGACGAGCCTCGTGGTCTCACTGGCATCCCGTTTCTCAAGCCAGCAGGAGTATTCATCAGTAATCGCCTTTTTCAGCCTCCTTCTTTTCATGACAAGCGGTGCTTTTTACCCGGTTCTCGGGATGCCATCATGGCTCCGTTGGATTACGGTGGTCAACCCTGAATTTTATGCCGTTCAGGCACTTCGAAGTATTATCCTCCGGGGACAGGGCATCAATGTCATCTGGCTTGACCTCCTTGCTCTTGCCATCTTTTCAGTCGGGGCCATCATCCTTGGTATCATCACCTACCGCCGTACGCTTGAATAGATAGATCCTATTTTTTTCATTTGGTTTGTATTGGAAATTCGGGCGCAGCTCCTACGTTTCTGTAAACATAATCCAGCCGATCGGCTGAAAACCAGGCGCTGAATGAACGCATTCTGGGGTATTGCATTTTCTCATACAGGCCGGGCGCAATTCCCGGGTTATGGAAAATTTCCGTTACACCCCGGGTCAACGATAATCGGCCCTATAATAATATGACCCCTGCGGTGTTGTCCGCTCATTTTTTAATGCTTTACAATTTTTATCGCTTCTATTCCCCTGCAGATACAACCCTGAGTGGACCTGAATAATTTTTAACCGATTAATATTTAACGTACAAAAAAGACTGAAATTCTATACAGAGAGGATTTCGATGAAAACAAAGAACCTGATCATGATCATGCTGGTGTTTCTCGTTGCACTCGCAACACTATCGTTCGTAGGAGCAGAATCGGTAATGAATCCCATCGGAGGCGAAGAAGGCTATTACGATATCTCCTCGTCTCCTTCCGGGGCAATGGCATCAGTTGATGGAACAAATGTCGGTTCAACGCCAACGACTGCAACGGTGTATGTAACCGGAACGCCGGGTCATACGATAACGGTATCGAAGGAAGGGTACCAACCATGGGCTAAGTATTACTCGACCAATCCACCTGCCGGTGGACATGTATCAGTATATGCACAGCTGGTTGCCATTCCGGTGACCCTTCCTGTTACTCCCCCGCCTGGTGGCGAAAAGGGATATTACAGTATCCAGTCAACTCCAACCGGGTCTATTACGTTCGACAATAAGTATGTCGGGACTACACCGGTTACGGTTGATGTCAGTACTTCCGGAACCCCGGGCCACACCATCGTCATCACGGCAACAGGGTACCAGTCCTGGACCCAGTCTGTTACCGGAAACCCAGCGGCCGGACAGACCGTCAACATTTATGCACAATTAACACCGGTCCAACCACAGTTTGGAAACATCTACGTGGGTTCATCCCCGCAGGGAGCGACCGCGGTCCTCGATAACGGGCAGGACTCACTCGTTACCCCGGGGACATTCTATAATGTCGCCCCGGGCTGGCACAATGTGCGGGTCACCATGCCCGGTTACCAGACATATTCAGACTCCAACGTCCAGGTAACAAACGGTGGGGCTACCAATGTGTTTGCAAATCTTGTCCGGACAGTGCAGTCCGGCAGCCTTTCGATCAGTTCAATCCCGAAAGGTGCCGGGCTCTACGTCGACAACATTTACCAGGGTGAAACAAACCAGATTGTCGGTGGCCTTGCGGTAGGTTCACATACGGTGACCCTTAAACTGGCTGGTTACCAGACCTTCACCAATACCTACGGCGTCAACTCCGGTCAGACAACCTATGCAAGCGTGACCCTGGTCCCGGTACAGAACCCCAGTACCGGCGATCTCCTTGTGACTTCATCTCCGTCAGGTGCGGCAGTCTATCTTAATGGCAATTACCAGGGTGTCACGACCTCAAGCGGGGGTCCATTGGACATCACCGATCTGACAGCCGCTACCTACACGGTTGTCCTGAAAAAGAGCGGGTATAACGACTATACGACCACGGTAAAAATTGTAGGGGGGCAGACCGCGCAGGTTGCTGCGACGCTCCAGTCATCAGGAACTCCGCCTTCCGGAACGGTAAGTGCCGAGATATTTTCCACGCCTGAAGGTGCGGATGTCTACGTCAACAACGTTTACAAGGGTGTGACCCCGCTGAACTTCCAGAATGTCCCGTTGGATACGACACAGACCTATACCGTGACAATTAAAATGGACGGGTATACACCCTATACCACATCAGGAAAGGTAACCCCCGGACAATCTGTCCAGATTAACGCGGCGCTTTCACCCGTTGCGACACCGGTACCGACCCAGCCACTCGGAACGATGAGTGTGTTGTCAGCGCTTGGAATTTGCTCTGTTGCAGTGTTCCTTTTCAGGCGAAAAACAGGATAACAACTCTTTTTTTTCCTTTTTTTTGATTCAGTACATTGCCAGGCCCGGGAACCTGAAAATGGTTTGAAAGGTAGGTTACAAAACGTAAAAAAAGAGTGGTGTATTTTTTGGTTATTTCGAATTTTATGCAACAACGAAATGTAGCGAATAACTATCGACAGACCCGTTTTCCCACGAGCGCTTGTAATCTGCATTAAAATACAGGCCCCCGGTCCCGGTGAATTTGAGTGTCCAGGTCCTGGACCCACCCGAACCGATAGCCCACGGTGTTGACCGTGAATACGTATCATCTGTGATTTCAATGCCTGAACTTACGGACGGTTCCCACCGGTATCCTGTTGTCGGGTTCTCACTGAGCTTAACTTTTACGACCTGGTCTTTGGTAGCGGTAATGACCTTACCATTGTCATTTTCTGTATACGTGCGGGTGTTGACCGTGGCGATCTGGTTGTAGAAGTTAAAACGGTTGCCTGGTGAGAGCGGTTTTACCGGTGTAAAATTATTAACCCGCCAGGCAAATCTCCCCTGCGTCGGTTTAACCGGCGTTGAAAAGATAAAACTATTGTTGCCCCCGGTCACAACATTTTTATTTGGGAGGACCAGAACAGTCGCACTTTGAGTGGGTGACCATGCTACGCCATATGATTCATCCTGAACCGCAATCGATACCGGAGAAATTGCAATCACCGATGAAATGGCAACCAGGGTAAGCAGGATGCCAATAAAACATATATACCATATCATTTTCATTCGTAATACACGTCCTGTACCAAACGGTGGTATCCATTTGAACTTTAAGGTATGCCTTTAGCCAGATTCCAGGGCTCGAAAGTTACATGAATGAACCCTGGCTCCCCCTCTATCCAACAGGTCAGCAATATTTTTTGGTATCTTCCCGGGTGATAACGGATAAAACAAAAGATACCAGTCCTTTACAAATTCTAGGGTTTACCTGTTACAAGTAAAACACCATTGATATATGCATCAGGCAAACCAAATTAACATTGAACTTTTCAGCCCCAAATTGGCGAGTGAAGGGGACTCCGCACCAGGTTCCCAAGGGAAAATTTCACTTGTCCCCCTTCGGGGGTCATTCATTCATTCCTGTTTTAATTTTGGGAGAAGGTCTATCCCGATTAATGGTTTAGTCTTCCAGTCAAACCACATGGTGAGTGCACGCAGGAAAAATGTCAGGGATATCGCGATGAACGCAGCTGTTCCCGCACTCTGTCCCAACCATAATGCCAGTGCGACAAAGATAATACACCCTGCAAGGGATGTCGCCGCGTAGTACTGGCTGGGCTTGAAAATCAGGGGTTCACGAGCGGTCAGTACATCCCTGAGCAGACCCCCGCCAGTGGCATTTATCACCCCCGTGAGTATGGCCGGGGCCGACGCAAGGCCGGCAAATAACGCCATCTGCGTCCCGACAACTCCGAATATCCCCAGGCCAAGGGCATCGAAAAGGAGAAATGAAACCGTGAATGGTCGTTTATGGAGTACAATGTAAGAACGGAAAACTATCCCGATCATGACTGCCAGCACTACAGCGTAAAGAAACGACGGGTCACGGAAAAACATGGGGACCCCCTGCTGGAGGATCAGGCCGTCCCGGATCAGGCTCCCACCGGTACCTGCAATTAACGCGAGGGCCGTCACCCCGATAATATCATATCCCTCTTCAATCGCCGCAAGTGCCCCGGTTAACGCGAACAGGAAGAGCGCAAGCAGGTTGAGCCAGTAGGGAAGAATAAACTGGCTTATCAGTTCCATGCGGACCTTCACAATTAACCCGGTGGCCAACTATCTCATACCTCCATCCGCACCGGGTTATGGGGCTGGATGTATGTCTCAATGATTATCAGGATTTAAAAATCAGGTCCTCCTGATTTAACGGGAACCAGTAAGGACGGAACCCCGGCACCGGGGCTATGGTACCCAGACCCGGCGTTGATTAAAATAGGGTGTATTGCTTAAAAATTTATTTGAAGATTGAAAAATCGTTCTTAATTGCGACCGTATCAAAGATCGGTTTTAGAATCTCTTCTGACACCCCGAACTTGGTGATATACATCTGTATAAGTTTCTGTTCATTTTCAGCGAGCACACCATCGGCCATGGCAATGTCGATTACGATTGCAAGTGTTGCAATTTTCTGTTTCTCATTCAAGCATGTTGTGACGAGGTCCATCGATGCTTCGAGTGAATTTGCCTTAAGGACCTTGATTGCGTCCTCAATGGACTTTTTGTCCCCGCGGACGATCTTTGCAAGATCAAGCATTTCCGCGTCGTCAATTACACCATCTGCTGCAACCACAGTAAGCGCGGTTAGTACAAGTGCTGATTTAGGATTCAGCTCTACGGTCCTGGTCCCAGCCAGTTTATCAAAAAGTCCCATTCATTTCACCTTCATTCAAGATTTTTTTATA
>JBAXMF010000061.1:0-10005 GCA_037134435.1 Methanomicrobiales archaeon
ACGGCTGTCATACGCGACATCGATGGCCAGTCTCGGTGAAGCAGTGAAACGTATATGGGCATCAGTAACCTGATAATAACTTTTTTGATGGCAAATTTTCAATCAACAATAAAATCCCGCGTATAATCTCGTAACAATCCCCAGGCGTGTCACCCTGGTTGAAAAAAGGCATTTTTGGGGATATTTTCATATTAAAAACCATCGGTTTTTAATATCATTACATGACAACATATGGATTGAAATGAACCAACGCTGGCTCTGATGAAGGGATGAAAAGGTAGTACCGGGACGTCCCTGAGCAGTCATCTATTCAGGAATGGGAGGGACCTTTCTGTGAACTATCTATCAAGGTTTTATTACCAGTATCGCAGGGTCATCAAAGCTTTACAACTCTACCTCCTTATCGCCGGACCCGGTCTTATCGTAATGATCGCCGATAATGATGCCGGCGGGATCACGACCTATGCGGCGACCGGTGCGAAATTTGGCTACGCACTGATCTGGTTCCTTGTGCTGCTCGGGCCGGTTGCGTACTATGTACAGGAGATGACGGTGCGCCTGGGTGCCGTAACCAAACACGGGCATGCAGAGGCGATTTTTGCCGCATTTGGTCCTTTCTGGGGCTGGTTTTCCCTCCTTGACCTTTCACTGGTGAACTGGCTAACTCTTATTACTGAATTTATCGGGATGACTGCAGCGTTGAGTATTTTTAATATCCCTCCTGTATTTACCGTAATAATCGTCATCGGCATCATGTTGTTCATGGTCATGCAGGGCAGGTACTGGACATGGGAGAAACTGGCGATGTTCTTCTGTCTCTTAAACCTGGTGTATATCCCGGCCGCATTCATGGTGCACCCGTCTGTCGGGAGTATTCTCCAGAAGGGAATTATCCCGAACTTACCTGGCGGGCTCACCGCGACATTAATTTTCTTCCTGATGGCAAATATCGGGACTACCATCGCACCCTGGATGATCTTCTTCCAGCAGAGTGCCGTAGTCGACAAGGGCATGGGAAAGAAGGATATCCCATGGGGGAGACTCGATACCATTCTTGGGGCGGTTTTCACTGTCGTTGTGGCAATTTTCATTGTTATTGTGACCGGGACCGTGTTATACGGGATGGAAATTTCGAGTGCAGCCCAGGCCTCCACTGCGATGATGGGGACCTACCCGCTGGTGGGGACGCTCCTTGCAATAGGGCTGTTCGATGCAGGCCTGCTTGGTGCAATCTGCATATCTCTCGCAAGTTCATGGGCGTTTGGTGAGGTTTTCGGCTGGGCACATTCCCTGAACAAAAGGATCCGTGAAGCACCCTGGTTCTATGCATATTATTTCTTTGCCATCATCACCGCAGGACTGGTTGTCCTCATCCCGAATGCACCCCTTGTCCTGATTACCCTGTTTGTCCAGGTTATTGCGGTGACCCTGCTACCTGCAGCACTGGTGTTCCTGATCCTGCTGCTGAACAACGAAGAAATCATGGGTGAATACAGGAACACAACAGTCCAGAACGTGGTGAGTATCACCATTGTCATCGGGATCATTTCGCTCTCAACACTCTATGCCTTCAGTGTCCTGTTCCCGGAAATATTCGCCTGAGGTGACGAGAAATGGAAAAACTGGAACCAACTGGAAAAAGTGAGACCTACGAAGGAAGCAGTGATAGTTTCCTTGCGAAGCAGTTCTCAAAATTCACCGAGATAAACAAAAAATATGCGAAACCACAAATTAAAATGACCCCCATGGTCAGGATAGCCCTGCTGGGGCTCAGGATATACTTAATTGTCCTGGTGCTGGTGCTGGTATACAAATTTTTCACATTAATCAGGATATGAGGTGGGAGTGATGGAGAACAACACAATACAAAACCGGAAAAAGGCAGAAGATGAGTATTTCCTCTCTCGTGTTATTGGTGCTGCGGTTCGTTGGAACGGGAAAAAAATCGGGAAGCTTTCCGACTTTGTTATTGTTGAAACGGGAAAGATCCCTGAAGTGACCCACCTCTCTATCCAGCGACCTTTTGGTTATCCATCCCTGGTTGTCCCGATGAGCCGGGTCCTCGCATTTTCAGGGAGGGAAATTATCCTCCGGATAGAATCTGTTGAATCGTATGAGGGTTCCCCTGAAGAATCTGCATTCCTCCTCAAAGACCATATTCTCGATAAAAAGGTCCTCGATATCGAAGACAAGGAAGTAGAAGTTGTCTACGATATCCGCATCGTATACCGGAACGGCAGGATCTATGTTACCGATGTCGATGTAAGTCGCTATGGCCTTTTGCGCAGGATCGGGCTGAAATTTGTTGCGGACCTGATTCACAACCTTACCCCTGACCGCGAGGAACAGATGATCTCCTGGACATTTGTGCAACCCCTGCCAAACCCGATGGGGAGTTTCAAGGGAAACGTAAAATTAAATGTCCTGATGGAGACCCTCTCTGAAATCCATCCCGTTGACCTGGCGGATATCCTCGAGGAACTTGACAATGAGCAGCGGGTCATGATCTTTTCTGAACTTGATACCAGTCAGGCGTCCGATACCCTCGAGGAGATTGACCCGAATGTCCAGCGTGAACTTGTATCATCTATGAAAAGGGAACTGGTTGTCCAACTGATCGATGAGATGACCCCGGGGCAGGCCGCCGATATCCTGTCAGTACTTCCCGCATCTGATGCCGAGGAGATTATCCTGGCATTGGACAAGGAGAATGTAAAAAAAATCCGCGCCATCCTCGAAAAGCAGGAAGAGACCATCACCGACTATGCAACATCCGGGTATATCGGGTTCCCCCCAGAGATAACCGCAGAACAGGCAATAAACCAGTATGCAGCTGTTGCGAAGGGTAAGGACGTCATTATGTACCTCTATGTGCTTGACAGGGAAGAACACCTACTTGGGGTGATTGATATCAAAGAGCTCCTCCAGGCTGAGGATATGAAAAAACTCGGAGAGATCATGGTATTTGATTATATCAGCCTCAGCCCAGATAGCACACTAAAAGACGCCAGGCGTATGTTTGACCGGTATGATTTCCGTGCTCTCCCTATTACCGATGAAGGAAAAAAGATGCTGGGGGTCGTCCCTTACCGGGACGTGATGAATCTGACTCACCATTTCATTGAATGATTGAGATCTTTGTTGACCCTGTCCGTTTCTCCATTCTCTTTATACAGACTTGGGGGCCTCTCTCACCACCCCCATAAAATTAGACTAGGTTTGTGAGTTTGCGATAATGCTAGCTCAGAAGAAGTATTGTCTTTGACCAATGGTTCTTTTGAATAATCTTTCATTGTTTTATCGGATGTTGCAAAAACAACAACACCCCCCTACTTTTATATACCGATAAGTATGAGGTATGTAGATAATCTGGTATCTATGATTCAGAAAATAATTGACGTGTTAACTCGTCCGGATGCAATATTCCAAGAGAAGGTAAAGTCCGAAGAAGACCTGAAAATCCCTTTCCTGTTCGTTGCAATAGTCGGGATTATTAGTGCATCGTACGGATACATGGTTGGTTCCCTGACAAGCAGGATGTTTGCCTCTGCAGGTGCCGGAATGGGTGAAATTGTTGCCGTATCAACGGTGATTGGTGCTTTTATCGGTATCATGTTTTTCTGGTTAATCGGGTCAGCAATCTTTTACCTGCTTTCAATGCCCTTCAAAGGTACAGGGGGTTATAATAGGACCCTTGAATTTGTTGGCTACGGATTTATACCCCAGATTTTTGGCAGCCTACTAACACTTGTGATGGCGTTGTATTACCTTCCGATGGTCCAGGTCCCGGTCGTCAACTCACTTACGGACCCGGCAGTTATCCAGAATGCGGTTACCCGCCTGATGCACGATCCAGCAATGATGGAATTTACGAAATTAAGTGCCGTAATCGCTGTAATCTTTCTTATATGGAGCGCCAATATCTGGATTTACGCGATTAAATATGCCAGGAATCTTACGATAAAACATGCAGCAATTACCATTCTGCTCCCGGTTATTATCTACATCATCTATACCCTGTTCATGACATTTGTGGGCGTTTCTGCCCCCGGAGGATACTAATGAAAACTAACATTCAGGAATCATTCTTACGTGAAAGGAGATCACTGCTTAAAATTTCTATTACCCTGATTATTATCTCTGCAATGGCATTTACTGCCCTTGCAGCCTCAACAGATACATCAGGATCGACCACGACATCAGGATCAGTTACCACCACGTCCCTTTCCCCTGCATATACCCAGGTGACGGTGAGTGATGTAACCTTAGATCCCGGAACATTCGCAACCGGAGATGAAGGTACAATAACGGTTATTGTCCAGAATACTGGTACCCAGAGTGTAACCATCCGCCGTGCAACTCTTTATGATAGGGATATTACGCTTGCATCCACGACTACTTACGACAGTGTCGGGTCGGTTGGAGCAGGAAATAAAATGCCTTTTACCTTCACAGTGAAAGCAGATGTTCCTGAAGGAATTTATTACCCAGTGTTCTCCCTTGAATTTCAGGATACCGGATTCCTTCGTTATCCTGTAAAATTAGAGGTGAAAAATTCTCCTGTTGTCCTTTCGGTAACTGATAAGCCTGATACATTTGTATCGGGGAAAAAAAGTGTTGTTACCCTTTCATTGAGCAACCTCCGAACGAATGCGATAAAAAATGTTATTGTCTCGCCAAATGTGTCTGATATTGAGATAATACCCCAGAATATCGTGATAAATACTCTTGATCCTGGTCAGACCGTTAAGCTCCCTTTCAGTATTACCCCGAAAAGTCCGACTGATATAGACTTTAAAGCGGTTTACCTGAACGGTCCGAATACACATCAGGTTGGACTTATTCTCCCGATAGAATTCACTAATGATAAAACACAGGCGGATCCTGTAATCAGCAATATTGTTTCAGAAGCTGATGGTACTCATATCAGGATTACCGGAGATGTAACAAATTCAGGTCTCCAGGATGCGAAATCAGTGACGGTTACCGCTGGCAGTCCGGCAATTCCTGTTGATCCGTTCAAAGTCTACGCCGTAGGTTTACTGAAACCTGATGACTTCTCAAACTTTGAGCTGACGGTCAGTTCTGAAAGCCCGGACGAAGTCCCAGTTATTGTGAGTTATAAAGACCAGGATGGCAATATTTACAGCCGGAGCATTGCTGCGGACATCTCCCTGGCCAGGACTCCAAAAAATAATGGTTCAATGTCAAATGCCCCGTGGATTATTGTTGGCATTATTGCTGTCATAGTAATACTCGCCATCGGGTACCAGTACATCCGGACAAGAAAACATTGAGGGGAATTCCTATTTCCGATACACCTGTAATCCGATTGGTTGATGTCCGTAAGGTCTACAAGCTCAAGGCCGGGGATGTCACTGCACTCCAGGGGATATCATTTGATATACAGAAAGGTGAATTTGTGGCCATCATGGGGCCTTCTGGTTCCGGAAAATCGACCCTCCTCAACCTGATCGGCTGCCTGGATGTGCCGACCTCGGGAGAGTTGATCCTCGCCGGACGTAATGTCAAGGACATGTCCGATGACGAACTGACCTTTTTAAGAAGGGATGAAATCGGATTTATTTTTCAGAAATTCAACCTTATATCATTGCTTACTGCGTATGAAAATGCAGAATACCCGATTATCCTCCAGCAGGGGCATATGGATGAAGAGGGTAAAACTGCACGCATGCTGAAAATGGTCGGGTTTGGCGATGACCTGATGACCCATAAACCAAATGAGCTTTCCGGGGGGCAGCAACAGCGTGTGGCAATAGCACGGGCACTAGTCAATGACCCGGCATTGCTCCTTTGTGATGAACCGACAGGGAATCTTGATTCCGTTACCGGGGGGCAGATTATGGATATTCTGAAAGGCCTGAACGAGCAGGGCCGGACGATTGTTATGGTTACCCATGATCCAAACATCGCGCGTTCTGCGCACAGGATTATCAATATTGTTGACGGCAGAGTGGCGGCATGAAAAAGAAGAAAAATGTTTTCTTCCAGCTGGCCAGCAGGAATGTTAAGCTTAACTTATCCCGGTCGCTTCTTGCAGCCCTGGGAATTATCATTGGTGTTGTCGCAATTACTACCATGGGTATACTCGGGGCCAATATCCAGCTCGCGGTCTCGTCCAACCTCTCGAGCAATGCAAATTCAATCATTATTACACCTGATACCGGTGGATCAGGGGGTTTTGGTCCTCCATCAAGAGGGACGACCAGTCTCCTGATTACTGATAACCAGGTAAGGGAGATCGAGCAGGCAGCAGGACATAATGTCGTCGTCCCTATCCATTCGGGGTCCGATCTCATACAGGTAGGGACGAAAGATAAAAAGAGGGTAACTATCTATGGTCTTGATCCTGAAAAAGTCTCATATTTCGTTGAAGTTGCTGATGGGATCTCGCTACGAGGATCTTCAAGCGGGGTGCTCGTCGGATCCACACTTGCGCGGGATGAAGGTATTACGACCGGTACCCGGATTAAGATAGGGGATAATTCAACCGGTACGAACGAAGTGGTCAGGGTTGTGGGTATCCTTAAACCCAATGGTTTTGGTATCGGCCTCTCTCCTGACAATGCGATCATCGCATCCGATAGCTGGTATACATCGGTATATGGTCACAAGGGTGAATATCCGCAGGTGGATGTCCTGGTCCCGGAGATCAAGGATATCCCCCCCATAAAGGAAGCAATAGATAAAAAGATGAATAAAAAAGTCAAGGTGGTCAATATTATCGATTCGGGGGCGTTACTTGAGACTATAAATTCCACGATCGGCCAGATAAGTACGTTTATCCTCCTGCTAGGTGGAATTTCACTTCTCGTGGCATCGGTGAGTATTTTCAATGTCATGATGATGTCGGTAAAAGACCGGATAAATGAGATTGGTGTCCTGAGAAGTATCGGGACGACCAAGGCAGAAATACGGAAAATGTTTATTTACGAGTCATTTATCATTGGCTCTATCGGGGCCGTAATAGGTGGACTGATTAGTTTTACCGGGGGGTATCTCCTTGTCCGGTTGATCGGGACCTCGAATTATTTCTTCACCCCTGCAAGTATTCTGTATGTGCCGTATGGCATGGCAATAGGTATTGGTGTATGTCTTTTATCCGGGCTTTACCCGGCTTCAAAGGCTGCAAATCTCAACCCGATTGAGGCGCTCAGGCATGATTGATTGCAGGAATGGATCCACGGGATAATTCTACCCCGATGAGCCCTATGAAACAGGTCAACCCCTTCGATTTTTTTTCAGCACTGTTACGTGCAAATTCTGACCAGGTAATCCACATGGTCCTTTATTTTGAAGGTTCAATTAACCCTGGAACGATGCAACGGGCAGTTAAGGGTGCCGTTCTTGCCGAACCCGTTTGTCATAGCAGGCTGGTTGAGGCCGATGATACCCTCTGGTGGGAGCCCCAGTCCACCGTAAATCCTGCAGATTGTTTTTCATTCCTGGAAAATACCGGTACGGACGCCGCACTATACCAGGCCTTGTCGGAGATTATCGACCCCTATCAGTGCCCCCAGATAAAGGTCATATTAATACGGACCATTGAGGGTAAAGGGGACGTCCTGGTGATCAATGCCTGCCATGTCGCAATGGATGGCCGTGGCCTGAAAGATATCGCCGGGCTGATCATGGAATTGTACCACCATTCAATGGAAGATCCCTCGTCCATCACCGGTATAATACCGGTTGTATCAGGTGATTTACCCTTGATCTCCACGTTCCTGCCACCCGGAGATGGACTTCCCTGGCCAGAAGAGTTCTCCTCAGGAGCAGATCGGTGGACATTTCCGGTACAATCCCACGAGGCTCACCAACCGGCATATGCAGTTATGACGATTCCCTGTATGAGGGTTGCTGCCATCCATGCAAAACGGAAGGAACTCGGGGTAACCGTGAATGATCTTATGCTTGCGGTTGTTGCGATGGCCTGTTCAAATCTTGGGGGTGGAATCGACCCGGCAGAATGTTCGTTCTTAACTACGATTGACCTGAGACGGTACCATCCGGTCCCTTTGAGATCGGTGACCAACTATTCAACCGCATTCGAAGTCAGGGTCCCGTTAAAACCTCTCGATACGTTGTCCTCTCTCTGCGGTGTTGTCCACGAAATAATGGAAAACAAAAAGAACAACTGCCCTGGAATGAAAGATGCACTCGATGCCGAACGGTTATGGAACTCCGGTGTTTCTGCCGCCCGGAAGACCTTACGCACCCGGGTAATGGATCCGGATAATTATGAAAACCAGATCCCTATTGTTACAAACACAGGGATTATTGACCTGGGCTTGGGAAATCATTGCACCCCCCGGATCAAAAATGCCTGCATGCTGCCATGCCATGCTCCCGCCCCGGCCTTTTTCGTCGCCATTTCAACGTACAAGGATACCATGACCATCAGTTCAACCTACCATCGACCGGCTGTTGCGGATGAACAGGTACGGGCATTCTTTGACTGGATTAACCGGCTTCTTCCTGGGTATACCGTTTCAGATGATCAGGACTGGCTACAATTCATCCCAAGATGAATTATTTTTCACGATTGAACCGGAGGGTACCTATCCCGGTTATCAGAAGAACATTTCACTTCCCAAAACCCGGGTGGTCCATTTCAAAGACCTTCTGGTCCCCATCAATGATAATGTGGTCACGCCGGTGTATGATGGTTGATAACCTGGTGGAGGGTATATGGCCCACGGTTGTACCCTCAGGTAAGGCCCAATGGAGTGAAACGCCCATTGCTATCTCCCCACATTTACCTCGAGAAAAAAAGCCAGTTTGATGAGTTTCAAAGGAGAAGCTAATACGTCATGCAGGAAAATACTAGATCATTTGTGGAGTGGGAATGACAAATATACTCATCCTTGGAATGACGGAATTTTTTATCGTCCTTTTCGCAGTCCTTGCTTACATGATCAAATACAAGGGACGGGTCGATATCATCGCAGGCTATGATGAAAAACAGGTCAGAAATAAATCAGGACTTGCAAATTTTGTTGGTAACAATCTCATCATCCTGGCGGTGAGTGCTCTTCTGGCATTTATCTTTGAGCTCCTGAACCCGTCGACTGAATTTCTTGCATTCCTCGTATTCGCCTCAGTTATTGTCCCTATTGTCGGGATAGGAACTTTTTTAGGCATGCGTAAGTTCCTTGTAATTCCCACTCCTGCCACTCCCTAAAAAAAGTGTCATTCATTTCAGATCCGGACATCTATTTAGTCCAATCCAACCCAAAGATAAATCCTGTCATATTCCGGCCTCATTATTCCAAAAATAAGATGTGTATCTGCATTGTCCCACCCTTTACTCCATCCCATCCTGGAAGTGCCCTGAATTTCAGTCCTTACTGCTCGTATTTCTGCATGTTTCCAGAAATACCTGATTATTAGCCGTATTAATAAATAACCCCAATATTTCCTTGGATCATCCGGATCCGGACCCATAATGGGTCTGGTCCATTTCACCATGCCGTTACCCGGTACATGGTATTACCTGGAATGGGAGCATTAACCCAGCTGGAATTCCGGTTCCGCTCCCCCTGCAAATTGTTAATGGATTTATAAAGCTTCTATCAATGCTTATATTATTTTAAGGGGACTTCCGGGCACAAATATTAAAATACGCCTTATTTGCATTAAGGATGCGGAGTCCCCATTCTAAAATGAGGGGCATGACCCCGAGGACGCCGACCCTGAAACGTAAATGGTGGAACCAGGTATCTCTTTCCATGCCAAAGGTCACCATCGGACGCGAAAGATGTACCAGCTGTTTCGTCCTGCTGGACCAAATTTCCTTCGTTTTTTGTGACAATCCGGACGACTTATTCTCAAAGGTCAGAGAATAATTCAAGGAACGGAAAAGAGATAAGCGTTGGTGAAGTTCCAGGATACCTCGCCGGTTGTGTTCAGGAAGCCACGGACCTCTGCCTGGTGCAGATCATCCGTGTAGATGTGCTGGATTACCCAAGGATACCTGATATTTTT
>JBAXMF010000062.1:0-9970 GCA_037134435.1 Methanomicrobiales archaeon
GACACCATTACGGTGGTTGGGAAGGCACCTGTGGCAGAGTTGTTCGGGTTTGCCGGCGACATCCGATCGGCAACGGAAGGTCGTGCCATGTGGAGTACAGAATTTATCGGTTTTGAACTCGTCCCGAATAACCTGGTCAAGGAAGTAGTCCTTGCAATCAGGAAGAGAAAGGGATTGAAAGAATCAGTCCCGACACCTGCAGATTACCTCGCATGAGGTACTCTCACGGTTTTTTTATCGCCCCCTGGGTTATCAGGGATTGCCAGGGTTACGGGCTAATGGTCATGCATCACGTGAATTTGGCCGGGTTATATTGGAAAAAGACGCCTAGGGCAACCCGTTGCGCGTGAATTGGCAATATTTTTTTATAGTTTTGCCAAGAAAGGTTAATTCTGAATTTTTAAGAAAAAAGAAAGGATGAATAAAGAGGAAAACTAAATGTGGAAGAAGTCATCGTTACCATTCGTAATCATTGGAATAATTTGTATCGGAATTCTCGTTGCAGGTTGTACCGGAACTACAGGCCAGTCGAAAACCGTCACCCCAACAGTGTCTGGCGGGTCGTCAAAGGCACCTGAACTTGTCGTTCCGGCATCTGTATCAGGGTTTACCCTGGAATTGAAATATGATCACGAACAGCCGATGTTCCAGGACGAGGAATATCTTGCAGAAGGCCTGTATAAACCTGAATTGAATTCCACCTACGAGGGCAATGTGGCGTATCTTGCAGTAATTGTTGATAAATTTGTGAATTCGACTGCCGCGGCCAGGTTCTATGAAGAAATTAACGGGACCCCCGTGACCGTATCTGGAAATTCCGGGAAATATAATTATGATCCCGGCATAGGAATGGCAACGGTGGTCGTAATCCATTCCGATCTAATCCTCGGGAGTTCGGCCCAGGCCCCTGATGATATGGCCTTATTTGATGAGAAACTCCTCCGGAACGCGGCAATATCCGGGACAGAAGCCGCTATTCGGAACCTTTAATCCGCGTATTGAGGGTTTAGAGGGACTGTCTTTCCCATTTCTCCTCGTTTTTTTCAAAAATTTTACGAAAAAATGCAAAAGATCCGGTATCTCTGCGGGTATCCATTCAGTGAGGCAGGAAAAGGCCTGCCAGGGAGCCGTTCAGGAATCCGGTTAGGGATCCATTCATCGCATCCAGTTATCCCGAAGGATTGCGTCATGCTCTCTGTCCAATCGCTAGTACAAGTGCCCGCACTCAATAAAAACGAGCTATTATCGACTGGATCTTCGGTATCAGTTAACAGATTTTTCGGGTAAACCTGATCCCTGAGTCAAATCATTAGGCTACGCACAGAACGAAAAAGCATGAATTCGTGAACCTGTGGCAGGAACAGAAAATTTCCTGCAGTTCCAGCAGGACCCTTGAAAAAAATCAAAAACTCCAACGAAAAGAAAAAAAATTAGATATAGGGTATCCGGAGTCCCTTGCCGACACCGAATGTTTTCCTCTCTTCGACGGTCTTCTGGTTCTTGCCGATCTTTTCGTTTGCCAGCTTTGTGACAAGCTCAAGACCTGGTTTCACCGAGTCGATTGCTTTCGTTTCGAAGCATCCGGCTGCGACTGACTTTGCCCAGATATCATCTCCCTTCTTGGTCCTTACAAAGACCGTGCTCCAGCCATCGGGGCTGCCCACGGAACCGCAGGACACATCAGCGAGATTTGCTACGTAGTCAAGACAGACGTGGCATCCTGGCTGCTCGTACTTGTGGGTAACTTTGAGTGGCAGTGGAACGACTGCGCCACGCTCACTCATGAATGTGAACTTGCCCTTGCCGATCTCCATCTTCTTGACGGAGTCGAGGCTCATTGCCGCATGGTCTTCAGCCAGCTGAACGACACTCTGGTATGGGAAGTTCTCCATGCAGAATATGCCGATTGCGAGTGCAATCTTGTCCCCTACATCACGGAGCCCTATTGGGTATAACTGGCCCTTTCGAACTGCCTGCATCTGGCACGGTGTGCCAACGATACCGACTTTATCGAGACCGTAACTGCGGGTTGCTTCCTTGATGAGTGATACATTCGGGCTGATGTTGTACTTAGTCCCACGGGCTGCAAGGAGTTCCTCGACGGTTGTTGCAACAATTGGCCGAGGTTTCCATGGCAGTTCGCCAGGTCCTGCAACGATAGCTCCGTCAATGATGCCCTCTTCGAGTGCATATGCAAAGAGCGTGGTAACAATACCGCCGTCCTGTGCCCCCGCGAGGATTGCCTTGTCGGTGCTTCGCGCTGAAACGCATGATTTGTATTTACCGAGTTCTGCTCCCATTTTCGTCACCTCACTTCATCACCGTATCAATGAGTTCGCTAATGCTCTCGAACTCAGACACCACATCGAAGCTGAACCAGCTTCTCGGGCACTGGTTGTAGCAGGCGCCACACTTGATGCAGAGGTCTCTTGTCCCCTGGGGCTTCCCGAACTCATGGGTAATTGCACGGACAGGACATGCTGCAGCGCAGCTCCCGCATCCCATGCAGAGACCCTGGTTGATCACTTCGGTCATCAGGTCGCAGAAGCACGCGCTTGTTCCCTTCTGTGCCGCCATCATCAGCGGCTTGAGGTAATTGGTTGCTAGTGCTTTCTGTTCCGGGCTGCCCTTCAGGAGCAGGTATGCCATAATACAGACATTCCTGATCATCTGGGGAGTCGGAGCGCATCCGGGGATATATACATCGACCTTGATAAGGTCCCCGATTGGCAGGAATGATTCGTGCTGCGGCTGGTTTTGCTGTCCGCCGCGGCAGAACCGTGTGATATTGCCATAACAGGCGCATCCGCCAACGGCTACCACAATCGCTGCCTTTTCTCTCGTCTGTTTAATCTCTTCAACTGAAAGTTTGTCATTAATGCAGACGGAACCCTCAACTAACGCGACATCCATTTTTGGGATGTGACGAACATCTGCAAGCGTCAGACCGTATACGAGGTCTGCATACTTGTCCAGAATTGTCAAGAGTCCACCGTAGTTGTCTGCTAAGGACACAAGACAGCCAGTACATCCACTCATGTGCACATGGCCCACTGTAATCTTGTCTACCACAGGCTTAACCTCCTTTTTAGTTATTTCTGCCTTTGCTACGTCAGCTGATTTCTGCTGATCGTCTTTCTTGAAGACACTTGATAGAAGTCCCATAATTCACCCCTACTGTTTCTAACACTATCCGAATCGTTTTCGGAATTGCCTTTGTTACTTCATCAGAGAGCCCTATTTCAAATTCAGGGCTTGAAACACGTTTAGGCTGGCACCCGATCACCGTGATGTTAATCTCATCTTTCAGGCGATGGAGCGGTTCGGTCAGGTCCCATGAATGAGCGTCACGATACGAACCCGGCGGCAGATCCTCAACCCTGAGCTTGGTTATTGATCCAGGTTCTGCACCGAAATCGACCGTATCGATGATCACAAGTTGCCTTGTCACTTCCGGATCAAGGAGCGTAAAAACAAAATGCGGGCCGCCAAGGCCTGCATCTATTATTGTCACATTGTCGGGAAGTGTAAGGTTCTGCATCTCTTCAATTACTGCCGGTCCAAATCCATCATCTGCGAACAGGGGGTTTCCACACCCTGCAATCACGATCTCGGAGAACAACATATGTGTTACACTCACTGCATGAGTTTCTGGGCGACTAACTTGTTGTCTTCATCGATCACAATCATGTGGGTAGCACACGACACACAGGGGTCATACCCACGAACTACAATTTCTGCAAGCTGCCATGGTGCACCGGTGAGTGCAGCACTGCAGGTCGCGAAGTTCCAAGTGGTTGGCACGAGCATTGAGTACCAGAGCACTTTGTTGTCCTTGACTCTTGCAAGGTGAACATCAGTACCACGTGGTGCTTCGTTTGCTGACCATCCCATTGAGCCGTCACCACAGGGGATCTCGTCCGCAAGGACAGAGCCTGAGGGGTCGTACTCGTCAAGTGCATTCATCATCGCGTATAAGCTGTCCGTGTATTCCATTTCACGGGCGATGTTCTGACCCTGGGTTCCCTTCTCATCGTAACCCTTGAATACTGCGAGACGTGCACGTGGGCCGACTTCAACGGGCTGGCCGTCATACATCGGGATACCTGTGCAGGCTTCCATCTGCGGGTTCACTTTTGTCCCAACAGGGGATGTCCCGCCTATCGGGTAGCTCGGGTCTGCGAGATCGACTTCCATCTCACCCATGTACCAGTCCCATGGCCGTACTTCCTTGAATCGGTCATAGTCCCAGGTCGGGCACTCGTCCAGGCTTGTGCTTCCATAGAACGGGTGGGTTGCCATGTAGCCCTGGTTGTGGAAACCGAGGTCTTTCGGGATTGCAATCTTCTTGCCACCAACTTCTGCCCAGTCCCTCTTGTGGAAGTTCCGGATGACCGCAATCATGAAGTCCATCTGCTGGTGGGCGAGTACGAGGCCCTCTTTGGCGAGGTCGTACATTTTGGCCTTTGCCCGCGGGGTACATGCCTTGTACATACCACCGATGCGCGGGTTGCTCGGGTGCACGGCTTCTCCGCCGGCGATCTGACCAATGGTCTGACCAATCTCACGGAGCCTCTGGATACGCTTTGCAACACTGCGCACTGGCTCTTCAGGAGTGAACGGGTTGATCTTCGTATCGGTGCCCGGTATATACAGATCGGGCAGGATCAGGATATCATGCAGTGCATGGCTGTGCAGTCTGTTTGCCAACTGAAGGATCACTCGCAGGAGGTACGCATCCTGGGGTATTTCACACCCGATCGATGCTTCCATTGATTCTATCCCTGCAAGTGTGTGGGCAATTGGACAAATACCACAGACACGGGACGCAATTTTGGGGACTTGTTCCATCGACTTACCGACGGCGAGTCTCTCAACTCCCCTCACCGGGGTAATGGAACACCAGTTACCCGTTTCGATGATACCTGCGTCGTTAACCTTCAAGACAAGTTTTGAGTGTCCCTCGTGTCTTGTGGTTGGGGAAATCTCTACAACTTTCGACAATATTATCGCCTCATCTTATGCTGAGTTGTTCATTATTCGATACCGGTGTAATCCACACAAATCTCTTATAAGGAGATCTTTTGACCGTACCTAGTACGTTCAGCTTAGTTTTACCACTTCCAATTATATATCTGCTTTGCAATTCTCCTGATGGTGCCGATTTCACGGAAGAGAAGAGTGATAATCCGTGTTTTTTCCAGTTTTCAGATGAAAGGGGGGTCAATGATTTTTGTGACATTTCAACAGCATGCCAGTGAGGAAAGGAGGCGGTTGATAGGGGCCCGGATCATGTTTTCTTCTATCCTGGAATACCTATGACAGGACCCGTAAAATCATGGGGTGATACCGTGCATAATTATTGAATGTGGTTAACCAGCTGCACATGACAATTGGTCTCACGGACCAAATGAAACGGTAGTTAAATTGGTTAATATCTTCAAAAAAATAGAAAAACTATTGGATTTCGCCGTTCAGTTCAACAAAAAGTTCGGCGATTGTTGCCTGGCGTTCTGCGTAGGCATCGTGCTGGTGAATGCTCTCTTCGTTGGTCTGTTTTATGGTAACGAGGGCATCTCCTGAGAGATCGTGGAATTCCGCGAGGACTTTTTTTGCCATCTCCCGTACGCAGTCCTCCACAAATCTCGGGTTTTTATGCGCGGTAAGGACTACATAACTTTCATCACCACGTTTAAGAAGTTCAAAAATCGGGGCACTCATTGACTCCTTCAGGATATCGATGATCGTTTCGAGTTTTACATGCTGGTCGTCGTCTGTTTCAATGCAGAGAAAACCCCGGCCCCGCTGGTTGTGCGTGGCCATGGGGACCTCGTCGAAGAACTTCGAGATGGTCTCCTTGTCGACCTTGAGGTCCTCGAGGACATACTGGGCCCGTTCTTTCATGATATTCTGGGCACAGGGGCAGGCGGTCATCCCCATCACTTCAGCCCCGATACTCTTTCTCACAATGGGGCTCCGGAAAGTCCTCCTGGCAACAGCCCTTGCATGGACACTGACGACCTCGTGGCAACTGGTCTTGCTGATCGGTGTCTCTCGTTTCACCATAAACTGGCTCCGCATGAGCACCTCGGTACGGTCGGCATATTCATGCCGGTCTAGAAGTTTTCGTGCGACCACGCTGCAAAGCTCTTCAATCTCCTTCACATCACCGTCGATCGCCTGCTGGAGCACTTCATCGATCACTTCAAAATTTCGTGAGAGGTTCGCTCCTTTGAGACTACCAGGAAGGTCAACGAAAACATCAAAATTAGAAATGAAAATAACCGGGCGCCTGTCGGGACGCGAGACCTCCACGAGTTTTTTCACATTCTTAACCCCTACCCGGGTCAGATTAATGCGTATATCTGGGCATGTTGATTGAACATCCGGCAGAATTCCCCCGAATCTCGGTTCAGTTGTCTCTTTAATGGTTGATCGCTCTCCAAAAGGGATATCCCCAAAAGTTTCACTGATTAGTTTTTTTATAAAATATTTATGTGCTTGGTTGCTAATATAAGGAGGAGAGACCATGCTGAAAAAATACTATGAATCAGATGCGGACCTGAGTGTTCTGTCCGGGAAACGTATCGCGGTTATCGGGTATGGTTCCCAGGGACGGGGCCAGGCACTGAACCTTCGTGATAGTGCGATGGACGTGATCATCGGGCTCCGGCCGGGAAAAAGCTGGGACGCGGCCACATCGGATGGATTTAAGGTGTACCCTGTCGTGGAAGCCGTTAAAATGGCAGACGTGGTGCAGATCCTCCTTCCTGATGAGAACCAGGGTGCGGTATACAGGGGCGAAGTGAAGCCATATCTCACGAAGGGAAAAACCCTGATGTTCTCCCACGGGTTCAATATCCATTTTGGGCAGATTGTTCCCCCACTGGATGTCAACGTTATCATGGTTGCCCCCAAAGGACCCGGGTTCATGGTAAGGCGGCAATATGAAGAAGGAAAGGGTGTCCCGGCACTGATCGCCGTTCACCAGGACTACACGGGCACGGCACACAAGATCGCGCTTGCATATGCAAAAGGTATCGGTGCGACCCGCGCAGTAGTACTCGAGACCTCGTTCCGTGAAGAGACTGAGACCGATCTCTTCGGCGAGCAGGCAGTATTGTGCGGTGGCATTACCTCCCTGATCAAGGCCGGGTTTGAGACACTTGTCGATGCCGGTTACTCCCCTGAAATGGCGTACCTTGAGGTACTCCATGAAACAAAACTAATTGTCGACCTGATTTACGAGGGCGGGTTCACGAAAATGAGAAGATATGTCAGTAATACTGCACAGTACGGGGACCTTACCCGCGGCCCGCGTGTTATCGGTTGCGAATCCCGCATGGAGATGCAGAAGATACTTGGAGAGATCCAGAACGGTGAGTTTGCAAGGGAATGGATGCTTGAGAACACGGTTAACCGCCCGGTATTTAATGCTTTGACAAAGAAGGATGAAGACCACCTGATTGAAAAAGTTGGTGCGGAAGTCCGTGCGATGATGCCACAGTTTAAGCAATAAACCCGAAATCTTTTTTTCTTTCATGAGAGGTGCCCGGTGGGCTTTGCCGGCCCTATCTGTATCGTGGCCACGCACTACGAAGGGTGGTCTTGTGCGGAAAATAGACACAGGAGTGATATTCCTTGCTCATGTTCTTCCAAAACCATATGAGACCTGCTCCAGGTCTGGCAGTACTATCTACCCATAATTATTACCTCGGACGCCCTTTGTACTATACAACTATGGTCGAATCGTATGAGGCACTTTTAAACAAGGCATATTCACATATGCCCGAGGTCAGTGAGTCCCACGAACGGTTTACCGTTCCGGAGCCCAAGAGCTATATTGAAGGGAAAACTACCGTCTTCGAAAATTTCGTGGAAATCGCAGACGTCGCGAGACGCGATAAGGATCACCTGATGAAGTTCCTCCTGGGAGAACTCGGTACTGCAGGTAAGATCGATGGCAACAGGGCGATATTTAATGGAAAATTCGAGAGTACCCTGATAAATTCATTGGTCAGGAGCTATGTGGAAGATTATGTGATCTGCTCAGAATGTGGCCGGCCTGATACCCGTCTCGTGAAAGATGACCGGTTTCTCCTCCTGCGTTGTGATGCCTGCGGGGGTCACCGCCCGGTCAAGAAGAGGAAAGCGCGTACAGAACCAATCACCAACGAATTGCAGGAAGGCGCAATTCTTGAGGTTGAGATTCAGTCTGTTTCGAAGCGGGGCGACGGTGTGGTGAAGATGGGGAAATACATTATGTATGTTTCAAATTCGAAGCCGGGACAAACGGTGAAGGTTAAGATTGCCAGGATATCCGGGTCAATCGTGTTCACGGAACGGGCCGTATAATCTCATACGGCAAAACCATACCCGGAATGTAGTTGCGGGCAATAATTGCAGGGTCGGGCCTGCTATACCGGCCTCTGGCAAAAAAAAAGATAATCTTTTTTTGTTACTGTTTTTCCATTAAGGAAAGAAGTTCATCGCAATACCCTGATGTCCGGGTGCATGCGTCCCGGATAACATCCAGCGGGTCTTTTTTACCATTTGTGGTGACCAGAAGTTCAGGGTCTGAAAACTGGAATTCTATAACATATCTGGCCACATCGACATCAGGGTCCTTCAGGATCTCATCCGTCAGGGTATTCATGAAGGTATGTCCCTCCCCCTGAATAATCAGCCTGGCCTTGTCTTTTTCCAGCTCGAGCAACTTAATATTCATTCACCTATGATTGGGAATGTGACCCCCATAATGGTATTGGTAATATACCTAGATTCGGGCTAGTGGAATATCAGATGGGTACTGGTTAATGGCAGGAGGATTACCGGGATTTGCGTCCTACCGGGGTTGTTAAGATGATAATCAGCAGAAAATGAAAATTCTTCTCCTGTTACGCATCCGCCGGGTGCGGCAGAAATGTAAACGGTACACAGGCTTACCCGATAACACGGTTTCAGTCGAACCGGAAACATTCCCCATCTTTTCCAATGTGAGGCAGGTCCCAACGGATTGCATGGCTCAGGTGGACACACCGGAAATCCCCCGCTTTGAGATCGGTTGCCAGCTGGCATGCCTCTTCATAACTCATATGTTTGTAGACATGGTAGCCCCTGGGAGCCAGCGCGTCAACAAGCAGGAGGTTGACCCCGGAGAGTAATTCTTTGCTATATTCTGGAATATCAAAACGCGTATCTGCTGTATAACCGATTTTTATGTCGTCGCAGGCGATAACAATCCCGCAACTGTATACCGGAGGGTGATTCACCTCGACCAGGGTGAACGTAACACCGGAAATGGTGAACGGCTCGTACGTGTCCATTGCGTTATGGCGAAATGACATGAAAGAAAAAATGCCGCCGCAGTACTCGAGTACCGGTGGGGCGGCGTAAACAGGTGGCAGATCCTGTACCCGGTAGAACTCCCCATACCCCATAAAATGGTCATAATGCCCATGTGTCCAAATTACCGCATCGATATGGGGTGAACCGCACCGGAGTAACTGCTGGCGCAGGTCAGGAGAGGAATCAATGAGGATATTCTTCCCTGCGTGTTCCACGAGTAGTGATGTACGGAGCCTTGTCATCCCTGTGTCGTGCGCATGAGTACATTGCTGGCACCTGCATCCGATCTTTGGCGTACCTGTTGCGTCCCCGGTGCCCAGCAACGTAATCTGCATATTACAACCAGTTAAGGTTCCGGATAACGCCCCTGCTTTTCACCATCTGGATACCTTTCTCAATATCACTCTGGAGAAGGGCCTTCCTGCCATCCATAATCGATGAGAGGATGCCCTCCTTTACAAGCATTCTGAGGTCAGAACCTGAAAGGCCATCCGTCTGGGCAGCAAGGTAACGGAAATCACAATCGCAGCCTACAGACTGGGTGACCTTTTTCAGGATCCGTTCCCGCATCTCTTCACTTGGAAGTGAAAACTCCACGACTTCGTCAAATCGGCGCCATGCC
>JBAXMF010000063.1:0-9922 GCA_037134435.1 Methanomicrobiales archaeon
CCGCAATTACCCAGTACGGGTTGATCGTTTCATCGCCCACCGTTAATGTGATCATCGCTTCGGACATATTTGTCGGTTTTGCGCCGGGAGCGAGTGAAATATCATAACTAAGGCTGGTGATGTAATCTCCTCCCCCACGGTAGCCTTTCATGTTCTGCAGGGAGAATACCGGGTTATCCATTGGTATTGCAGGTGTTACTGTCACCTGTTCAGGAACCCAGTTAACAACAGCGACAGCTCCCGCAGTGACCGGCATGTCAATTTCATAGCTGGTATTTAGTATGCTTCGTATCAGGATATGGTGGATTCCCGGTGCAACGCTCTCAATGATCAGCGGTGTCCTGCCATGCAATGCTCCATCAACATAGACTTCAGCTCCCGCAGGGGTGGAACTGACCGATACCGAGCCTGTTGGTCCCTGCAGACCCGTGCAGCCACAGGTCATAAAAAGTGCGATGACCGCACCGATGAGACACGCACCCAACTTCATAGGTGCACTTTTATAATACTGCTACATGAATGTTTTTATTTCATGGAACATTTTTCGGATTTAAGCTCGTTTTAGCTTGAGATATCGTATAATTTTCCCATTCGTCCCCTTGATCCACCTGCATCACTGTTTTTGGGTTTCTAGACAAAATTTGGGGTGAAAATAAAGCGCAGGAGTGAATATAATTCATGGCAGTTGAACGGCTGTCGTAGCCAGTCCGGTAGATCTCCTGAAAAATAACGGCAGTTCACGTCACTCGCGTATGATCTGCCTGGTGTGTCCAATGTTCTGCCGCGCGGAACTGAACGTGAAAGTGTGGTCCCTGCAGGTACTACGTAGTTGAGTTGGGTTGCGGCTGCTGACCCGACCAACAGGTAGAATGTGTCAGCAGAAGAACAGTATGGGATATATCATTGACCAGGGGGCTATTAAACGACGCAACAACCCATTCAGCTGAATGATCCCGGGCCTGAAATTTTCGAAGGGCCATGGTCCAATCCCCCGTATGGTATCCTGCTCATGGACGATGAAGAGAGTATACTTGATTCGTTTGGAAAACTGCTTAAGCTGAACGGGTACGTGGTATATACTGCCGGTAACGGAGAGCAGGCGGTAGATCTATACCGAGGGGCGCTATCCTCAAAACGAAAGGTGGATGTGGCGGTTATTGACTTATCGATTCCCAATGGGATGTGTGGACTTGAGACGATTGCCCGGCTTAAGGAGATTGACCCCGATGTACGGGCCATTGCAACAACCGGGCATTTCCAGGATGGTCTGGCATTTGAGTATAAAAAACACGGTTTTTTTATGTTTCTTCCAAAACCATACGTCCTGGAAGAACTGCTTAACGCAATAGACGGGGTAATCAGGATGGAGAAGGATTTCCCTTGAATAATCCGGGACTGTATTACTTCTTTCCCCGTAACCCTGAAAAAATTCCTTTCTTTGAGTTATCTGAACGTTTTCCTTCGGCGGAAAGGATCTTCTGGTAGAATTCACGTTGTTCGGGTGAGATTGCTTTCGGGACCACAATTTTCAGCCGGACCAGAAGGTCGCCGGGTTTACCCCTTCTTTTTACCCCTTCCCCGGGTATTTTCAGGGCGGTATTATGCTGCACCCCTGCCGGTATCGTAAGGTCGACGTGCTTCGCATCGATGGTCTCGATCATTTCAGACGAGCCAAGTACTGCCTGGGCAGGACTAATCTCAAGGGTTGTTTCGAGGGTATCACCGGAACGGACGAAACGGCTGTGCGCCCGGACCTGGACTTCGATAAAGAGGTCACCACTTGGTGCCCCGGTGTCACCTGCTTCACCGTACCCTTCCATCCGGAGACGCATACCGGTATCGATGCCCGCCGGGAAATGGACCGATAATGTCCGTTTCACCCTGGTGTGCCCCGTCCCTTTGCATTCGGGGCATTTCTTTTCAGGGACCCGTCCCCGGCCCATACATTCGTTACAGGTGGTCATCCGGACAAACTGGCCGAACACGGTCTGGCTCAGCTGCTGTAGCTGACCTGACCCGTTGCACCGTTTGCAGGTGTGGAGTTTTTTGGTCTCGCTCCCGGTGCCGTTGCACGCAGGGCAGGACTCGTTATGCATGAGCTGTACTTCTTTATCGGTGCCGGCAACCGCCTCTTCGAGGGAGATTACCATCCGCATCAGGACATCGTTACCTGCCTGCGGACCCCGCGCCCCCCTCGTTCCGCCAGACGAGCCGCCGAAGAAATCGAAAATATCGCCAAAGCCTGAGAAGTCTGCGGAGAACCCACCTCCCCCGTGAGGGCCCCCCGCCCCGGAATATTGCCCTTTTGAGGCGTTGGTGAAGTTGGTGTGGCCGAGGTTATCGTACTGCGACTTTTTCTGGGTATCGGAGAGGACGCTATATGCCTCGTTTATCTCTTTGAACTTCTCTTCTGCGCCTGGCTCCTTGCACACATCGGGATGATATTTCCTCGCAAGGCCGCGATAGGCCTTCTTGATCTCTTTGTCATCGGCAGTCCTTGGTACACCAAGGACCTCGTAGTAGTCGCCAGCACCCATTTATGTTCACTCTTCTTTCATCTGGTAATCCGCATCAACAACATTATCTTCGGATTTCGCATCTTCGCTGCCGGCACCCTGGCCTCCTGCTGCAGATGCCGCCTCCTGCTGTTCCTGCTGGACTTTCTGGTAAATCTTTGTGGTGACGGCATATACAGCTTCGGTGAGGACTTCCAGTTTACTCTTTAATTCATCAGGTGAATCAGCATCGAGTGCCGCCCGAAGTCCCGCCACGCCTTCTTCAACCTTGACTTTATCTTCCGGTTCAATCTTGTCCGCGCTGTCTTTCAACATTTTTTCGGCGGTAAAGATCGCAGTATCTGCAGTATTGCGGATTTCAATTTCCACTTTCTTCTTTTTGTCTTCTGCCTCGAACTTTTTCGATTCATTGACGTATCGTTTTATCTCATCCTCGGAGAGTTTCTTGTCCCCCTTGATGGTGATGGCCTGCTGGTTTCCGGTACCAAGGTCTTTTGCCGATACGTGGATAATCCCATTGGCATCGATATCGAAGGTCACCTCAATCTGGGGTAACCCACGCGGTGCGGGCGGGATACCGGTAAGCTGGAACCGTCCTAAGGGGAGGTTATCCTTTGCAAGCGCCCGTTCCCCCTGCACAACATGGATCTCGACACTTGTCTGGCCATCGGCAGCGGTTGAAAAGATCTGGCTTTTCCTTGTTGGAATTGTCGTGTTCCGTTCGATAAGCTTGGTCGCAATACCCCCAAGTGTCTCAATGCCGAGGGTGAGCGGGGTGACGTCCAGGAGGACGATGTCCTTAGTCTCACCCGTGAGTACCGCTCCCTGTATCGCTGCCCCGAGGGCAACACATTCGTCCGGGTTAATACCTTTATCCGGTTCTTTTTCGAGGATTTTCCGGACTGTCTCAACGACAAGTGGTACTCGTGTTGAGCCACCGACCAGCAGCACGTGATCGATTTTGTCCGGTGTAAGGCCTGCATCCGAAAGTGCCTGTTTTACCGGTCCCACGGTCGATTCTACCAGGTCGCCTATCAATTGTTCAAGTTTGGCCCGGGTCAGGTCAATATCCAGGAACTTGGGGCCGTTCGCGCCGGTTGTGATGTAGGGGAGGTTGATGTTTGTCTTCTGTTTCTGCGAGAGCTCAATTTTTGCATTTTCTGCCGCGTCGCGGAGCCGCTGTGTAGCGATCGGGTCTTTAAGGAGGTCGATCCCTTCTTTCTTTCTGAACTCGTCGGCAAGGTAGTGCATGATCCGCATGTCAAAGTCATCGCCACCAAGGAGGTTGTTTCCTGCCGTTGATTTTACTTCGAATACTCCGTCGCCGAGTGCCAGGATCGATACATCAAAGGTCCCGCCACCGAGGTCGTACACAAGGACGGTCGTGTCCTGTTCCTTGTCTATCCCGTATGCAAGTGCGCTTGCCGTGGGTTCATTGATTATCCTCATTACCTCTAGTCCGGCAATCCTTCCTGCATCCTTTGTTGCCTGCCGCTGGGCATCGTTGAAGTACGCCGGAACGGTAATCACTGCTTTTGTGATCTTCTCGCCGAGGTACGCTTCTGCGTCGACTTTCAGCTTCTGCAGGATCATGGCAGAAATTTCCTGGGGTGAATACGACTTGTCGTCGATGGTAATCCGTTCTCCGGACCCCATTTTTCGTTTAATTGACTGGATAGTCCGTTGTGGGTTTGTTACGGCCTGTCTTTTTGCGAGGCTCCCTACAATCCGTTCACCGTCTTTGGTGAATGCAACAACCGATGAAGTAGTTCTTGCTCCTTCTGCGTTCGGAATGACGACTGGTTTTCCAGCTTCGATGATTGCCATGCAGGAGAACGTCGTCCCGAGGTCAATACCTAAAATTTTTTCATGTGCCATGATTCTTACTCCTTTCCTTTTGATACTGCAACTTTCGCGCATCTGACAATTTTGTCATGCATCCGGTACCCTTTACAAAACTCTTCGACTACCATACCTTCCTCCTGGTTTGAAGGAATGCAGACAACCGCCTCATGTTCGCCCGGGTTGAATTTTTCCCCGACCGATACGATCGGGGTAATCCCGTGTTGTTCAAGGAAAGTCCGGAACAGCTTACTGATCTGTTCGAGACCTTCGCGGGTATTAGAGTCCTCTGATGTAATTGCACGGTCAAAGTTATCGATCACCCCGATCAATTCAACAGCAAATTTTTCGATGGCATACCTGATCTGACTGTCAAGGTCGCGTTCAGTCCGTTTTCTATAATTTTCGAAATCGGCTGCGAGACGGAGGTACCGTTCATTTTGTTCCCTCAGTTCTTCCTGGTGCAGGTCGGTCCCTGTATCAGCAGGGACCTGGTCCTGTCCGGCCACTGGTTCTGAAATGACGGTAATAGGATCTACCGTTGGATCTGCCGGATCTCCATTGATCTTCGACTTATCTCTCTTCCAATTCATGTAATCCATATGACGGTCTATTATCTATTGCATTGTAGTTCTATATATACTTAATCCTTAAGACAAACGAATAATTATGCCTGTTTTTAAAATTCAACAGTTTATATCGATTGAATTTATTTTGGCGGTAAGCCGGTTGAAAATGACCGCGCAGATTAGCGGTAACGTGGACCGTTGGGGTTAACCAGACAAAAGGATGCGTACGTTCCGGGCAAATTCTCCGGTAAAATTACCGGTTTGTACTCCCGTCCTGGAAATAACGGGACCTTTCATTCGTGGTGGCCTTCAGTTGTCCAATAATGTCATAATACCCGGCGTGCCTATACCTGTCTATGAAATGGGCACTGCTATCAGTCTGGGATAAAAGCGGGATTACCGAACTTGCAAGCGTACTCCATGAACATTCGGTTCGCATCCTGAGTTCGGGAGGGACCGGGAGAGCACTTTCGATGGCAGGGATTCCCTTCATTGAAGTTTCATCCTACACCGGGTACCCCGAGATGATGGACGGGCGGGTTAAAACGCTCCACCCGCGTGTCCACGGGGGGCTTCTTGGGAGACGTGGGATTGACGATCAGGTAATGGACGTCCATGGGATCCACCCGATTGACCTCCTCGTGGTCAACCTTTACCCGTTCGAAGAGATGTCAGGGAAGGACCTTCCCATTGAACAATTGATCGAATATATCGATATCGGTGGCCCTGCAATGATCCGGGCTGCTGCGAAGAATTACCGGGATGTTGCGGTAGTTGTTGACCCCGGTGATTACCCGCTGGTGGATAAGGCTGTCCGTTCCGGGGCATTCACTGGTACAGAGCGGGTCATGCTTGCGAAAAAGGCCTTTTCACGCACTGCGGCTTATGACGCATCAATAAGCAATTACCTGCACACCGGAGAAAAAGAATTCCCCGACGTGTATACCGTCCAGTTCCGGAACGGTCGTCCGCTGAGGTATGGAGAGAACCCGCACCAGAAGGCTGCTGTCTATGGGTGCGCAGGTATCGCCTCGGCGGAACCGTTCCAGGGAAAACAGATGTCGTATAATAATTACCTGGACCTGAACGCAGCATCCGGGCTTCTTTGTGAATTTGACGAACCCTGTGCCGTAATTATGAAGCATAACAATCCCTGCGGGGTTGCGGTTGCCGGGACGGTAGCTGAAGCATACAGGAAAGCTCGTGACACAGACCCGGTATCCGCTTATGGGTCGGTCGTTGTACTGAACCGCCCGGTTGATGAACCACTTGCAAAAGAATTTTGCGCTACGTTTGTTGAGGTCCTTTGTGCTCCTGCCTTTACGGAAGGTGCACGTGAATTATTAAAAACCAAGGAGAATATGAGGGTCATTCACCTGCCTGAGCCTGTTGTCCAGGATGAAATCCGGACTATCGCTGGCGGTGTGCTGGTCCAGCGTACCCCGCCGTACCAGGAGCACTGGGAGACGGTTTCCGACAGGGACCCCACTGCGGACGAGATGTCAGCGCTGAATTTTGCCTGGAAGGTTGTGCGGCATACCCGGAGTAATGCGATTATATTTGCCGGCAATGGAAAAACCATCGGTATCGGTGCCGGGCAGATGAGCCGGGTCGATGCCGCAAAGATTGCCATCGATAAAGCCCTTTCCCCACTTAAGGACTCCGCAGTTGCATCCGATGCATTCCTCCCGTTCCCTGATACCCTCGAAGTGGCAGTAACAGCAGGAGCTACTGCACTCGTGCAGCCCGGTGGATCGATCCGGGATAACGAGGTGATTGATGGAGCAAATCATCACAATGTCGCGATGATATTCACCGGAGTCCGGTATTTCAGGCACTGAGCTGGTAAATTCGCCCCCTTTTTTTAGAGATACCTTTAATATTCAATCAATCAAGAATCCAATTATAAAAAGGTGAAAAAAATGGAATTTGGAAAAACTGTCGGAGACTCTTTTGGGTATGCAAAAGAAGGTCTCGTTGGAAAATGGGCAAAATGGATATTGCTTATTATCAGTTGCATTATATTCCCACTGATGATGGGATATGTGATGCGGGTCTACCGTGGCGTGAAACCGTCACCGGAACTTAATGAATGGGGAAGCATGTTTATTGACGGGATCAAACTCTTCATCGTTGAAATAATCTATGCTATTCCAATTATTATCATTGCGGTTGCCGTGTTTTTTAGTGCCGGTGTCGGATTCATCGAAACCATTTCAACCCCGAACCCTGACCCGAACGCAGTGATGGACCTGGTTGGTGCAGCCCTGTTTGGCGTCATCATCCTGGTTATTGTGACTATCATTATCGAGTTGATCGCCATCATTGGGCAGGTGCGTTTTGCACGTACCAACAGTATGGGCCAGGCTTTTAATTTTGGAGCAATCGCAGCGACGATTGGAAGGATCGGCATTGGCAGTTACATCGTTGGATTGATCATCCTCGGGATTATTGTTGGGATTATTGAGATCATCTGCTGGGCAATTCCGTATATCGGTGTTATTATCACCCTCATCCTCTCACCGTTCCTTGTAATATTCTCTGCAAGGTACATCACCCTGATGTACGAGAGTGCTGGTGAAGACGGATCACCACCCGCATAATTTTTTTCTGGTCTGTCTGTTAATTTCTTCTTCTGAATAATTTCGGTCAGTTTTATGCCGGATAAGTCGGATGAACGGCTTGTGTGATGTATTCAATAATTCTGGTCACATCAGCACCCTTGCGCGATATCGATAGAATGGGTGATAGCGAAGGCAAACTAGGATAATCGTGAGTGGAGACTTAAAATTTTTGGGACACTATTAATTTCCCACACGAACAACGCAACCATTTATAGTGATATCTATGGATTACGGAAAAATGCTACAGGATTCCTACACCTATGCAAAAGATGCCGTGTGGGGTAAGTGGGAACGATGGCTTCTCCTTCTGATGTCTGTCGTGGTATTCCCACTCATAACCGGGTACATTGCTAAGATCTATCGCGGCGACCAACCGGCACCAAAGTTTGAAGAGGGCGGGCTTTTTATGATGGGCCTTAAACTTATTTTTGCAGGGCTTATCTATGCGATACCTGTTATCGCGGTGTTAATACTGACCATTTTCTATGCAGCGGTCAATTTCATGCCCTACATCATCAAGGAAAACCACGCGTATATCTACAACAACCTGGACAAGTTTGTCGGTGTTATCCTCGGTATTGCCGGAGGGCTCATTTTCACCCTTGTCCTTGCCATCATCATCTCGCTCATTTCGACCATTGCGCTGATCCGGCTCGCAAGGGAAGGGAAATTTTCAGAGGCATTCAATTTTGGTGCGGTTATGCACACTATCCGGTCAATTGGCTGGGGCCGGTACATCGTTGCAATGATCATCTACTGGGTAATCAGCATAATTTTCTTTGGTGTCATTGAGCTTCTCAACCTGATACCAATAGCAGGGATGGCTATTTACTGGCTGGTTTATATTATTGTCCTGGTCCCGTTCATTTTATTCTCTGCAAGGTACCTGACGCTGGTATATGAAAGTGCATCACCGGTAACTCCTGTTCCACTTGTGGAACTTTCCGAATAACCGCATTTTTTTCACTGTTCCTGGATTTTGTTGTTTATGATGTGCGCCTGGCACGGTTGAAAATCCCATTCGATATGGTAAAAAAAAGAGTACCCAAAAGCAAACAGTGCATCATCCCCAAAGTTTCATTCTCCAATCAAACAAGGGATAAGTCCTTGTTTCCGGGCAGGACACACGGGTGAACAATTTCCTGGATCCGGGTCCATGGAAAAATATTCCGATTGTCTAATCCTGCTGCAGATTTGTTTTGATAATTTTCAAATCATTCCGGAATCCATCGCTAACAAATGGACATGATACCAGGAGATATTACCGGGTGCGTAAAAAAATCACGATTTAATCAGAGATTTTAAATAATCCCGGTTTCAATTCTCTATTGTGGTGGAACTTCCATGACAGATTGCTTTATTTGTTGAAAATTTGCGTTTTTTTGATACGACCTTACGGGACGGGGAACAAACACCCGGTGTCTCGCTTGAACCGCATGAGAAACTCCAGATCGCAGAAAAACTTTCTTTAATCGGCGTTGATGTAATCGAGGCCGGTTCGGCTGCAGCATCGATCGGCGAATGTGAGGCAATCCGCCTGATATCAGATGCCGGGCTGAGTGCTGAATGCTGCACGTATGTCAGGGCCATGCAGGGTGATATCGACCTTGCGGCTGATTATGGAGCTGATTCAATACACCTTGTGGTGCCGGTAAGTGACCTGCACATCCAGAAGAAGCTCCGGAAGACCAGGTCAGATGTCCTTAAAATGGCGTTTGATGCGGTCGAATATGCCAAGGAACGGGGCCTGATCGTAGAGTTATCCGGTGAAGATGCATCCCGTGCTGACCCTGAATTCCTCCTGGAAGTATACCGGGGTGGCGTGGAGCGGGGTGCTGACCGCCTCTGTTTCTGTGACACGGTAGGACTCCTGACACCGGAGAAGACGGCAGTGTTAATCCCCCCGCTCTGTATTGCCCCGCTGTCAATACATTGTCATAATGATCTCGGGTTAGCCCTGGCAAATACATTTGCTGCTCTGAAGGCAGGTGCCAGCTGTGCACATGTAACCGTGAATGGGCTTGGTGAGCGGGCGGGTAACACGGCATTTGAAGAACTTGTTATGGCACTGGAGGTACTGTATGATTACCGGACATCGGTGGTGACCGGAGAGATTTATCATCTCTCCAGCCTGGTCTCAAAACTCACCGGTGTCGCATTGCCGGTGAACAAGGCGATTGTCGGGGAGATGGCATTCACCCACGAAAGCGGGATCCATGCCCATGGGGTACTCCGTGAGCCATCGACTTATGAATCAGTGAAACCTGAACAGATTGGCCGTAAACGCCGCATCGTCCTTGGGAAGCATTCAGGTTCCGCATCGGTTGGTGCGGCGCTGAGCGAGATGAACTACCAGCCTGAAGAAAAACAA
>JBAXMF010000064.1:0-9830 GCA_037134435.1 Methanomicrobiales archaeon
ATCCTGGTAGAGCCGGGTATACACGGTACCATCAGGGGCCCTGACCCGGATGGTTAAGAAACCGGCTGCACCGGGGCGCTGTGCCGGGACCACGTACATATTGGTTTCTACACGGAAAGCCAGGAAATGACCTGAGGGGGTGCTCCTGTTGGTCACATCCTTCTGTGTCTGCTGGTCGTAAACATATATGGTCTGCGAGGGGTCGCTGACGGAAAATCCTACCTCCCCGCTGTCCCCGATGTACCAGTTCCCCATGCGCCTTGAGAATTCAGATGGGGATACATAGAAACTGGCGTTGTTTACAATAGTAATCGTGGCTGCCGGTACACTCCGGCCCACGATATCGGTACCAGTATACCAGGCAAGGGTCGTCCCTGAAGGAATTCCCGTTAAATTAAGCCCCTGTTCACCGATGAATACGGTACCACCGGGAGGGATGTCCTGTAGTGAGCCCCCCCATGCTTGTGCGACCAGGATTGCGAGTGCCAGGCAGATCACCAGTACAATCGTAAATCGTTTCGTCATCGGTGATCCACATTACCTGCTACCTACAGCATCAGTATAGTCAACCCAGTGCAATCCAGAACATTAGTATCCGAAGGGGTCTTGTAGCAATTCCAACGGTGCGATTATTGGTACACTGCGAGGTGGTACTCTTTTCATTTACCGCAATTGATACCGGACACACCGGGGTTGTGATCTGCATCCCTGGGCATGACAAATTTTTCCCGTACTCACACTAGAGTTAACATCTATAGAAAAATAGTGATTGATCTGATCCTGTGCTGACTGGCGAAGGCATCACCAGAAAACATGTGGAATCAGGACAGGAGACCCCGCAAAAATTAAAAAAAACTGATATATATCTTTTATTTACCCACCGGTTTTTTTTAAATACGTCACATTTCAAATATTTAGCTGCATCGGGCTTCGTACCTCATTTCGTTGAGCGCCTGTACGAGCAAAAACATATCCATATAGCGATGAATATCCCACATTGGAGATACCATGCCTTTGATAGATGCTGCAAAAATATCGGAAGTACCGCCAGGCTCAATGAAGTACGTAGAGGTTAAGGGCAGAGAAATTCTCCTGGTAAATATCGAGGGTAAAATCTATGCCACTGATAACCGATGTGGACATATGAATGGTCCCCTCTCCAGGGGTACATTACAGAGTAACGTTGTCGAATGTGCACTTCATCATGCCAGATTCGACGTGACCACGGGAAAGACTCTCCAAGAAGGTCATCTCGGCGGAGTATCCCATGCAGTGATGTCTACAACAAAAAGTGGTGGAATTATGGATATGATAAAAACACATGATCTCAAGACATATGAAGTTTCAGTCGAAAATAACATTATAAAAATAATGGTTGATTAAAATCGCATTTTTGGGTTTCTCTTAACGATCAATGTCAAAGCATCCCCCCTGATTTTTTTTGGATTTTTTACAGCCAACTACGTATTATTTAAAAAAATCTTTTTTAAAAAATGAGAGATTTATACAGTTGCGGGTGCATCTGCACCAGCACTGTCGTAAAGCAGGCTGAGGTACCGTGCCTGGAACAGCAGGATAATCGGTGAAACGATGAGAACCAGGATAACTCCGACATACGGTATCAACTCCAGAATGAACACAATCACGCCCACAATGATGGCCTGGATGATCAGGGCGACGATGTACGATCCCACACCGATTTTACCGATACGGGAAAATATCTCTCCGAAATTAAATGCTTCCCCAATACTGTTTGTCCTGGCGAACCGGACGACAGCCGTTGCCTCAATAAGCCATATGATAAACGCGACAATGGCGAGGATCAGGATACCGAAAATAACGGCTCCAAACAACCCCATCAGGTTACTGGGATTTGCCATGGCTTCTGAGGCTGACATGACGATTGTCAATAGTGCACTCCCAAGGACAACGATGCCTATAATGATTACCGGGATTGCGTAGACAAGACAGATAATGAAAATCTTCAACCCGTCAGAGAACAGGGCACCCCAGTTGTTTATGTCCGGTGTAGGCGAATCCCCGCGGTATATCCGGACCGTATACCCTAGAAGCGGTAATGCAAGAATGATAGCGAGAATAATTGTTATAACGACCGTCGGAATTAACACCGCCATGTTCAACGACTCCGGGTTCGCGAGTACTGACACAATGCCGAAAATGACGCCGATCATGATTGGGATCACCGGTAAAAATGATAGAATGATCAGGGCAATCCATCTCCCCCAGTATCCAACAAGACCTTCTTTTGCGTACGCAAAAGAATCTCCAACAATTTTTCCAAAATCCATGTAAATCACCTTAATATAAGTAGAATCTGGATTAATCGATCATATATAGATATCCTACAACCAGAGAGCTGCGGGGGGCGAACTCTCGCTCCAAACATGCCATAAATAGTTATAATACACTCAATTTGGACATTATTGCCAGGGATCACCGATATTTGCAGCAAGAGTGGAAGGGCCTGGCCACCAATTAACTCTGCCAAGTGGATGGACCTCGCATTGGTCGTAACGGAGGAGAATATCTGGCCACATTCCGTATTGCCGGCCCATGGCCTGGTATCACGGTCAAAGATGTGGAGTCGGTCGACTCCGAGTTAGTCCGCGGTAATAGGGAAATTTTCCGGCACATCGCAATCCTTATCAGCTTTCGTATGAATCCATACGTATGGTATTTTTTTGTGAGCAATGTGGTGCTCACGTCACCGGCGACATGAAGTTCTGTGAGCAATGCGGGGCACGTCTGCTGATCACCCCCGGATCATCCCCGACCCCACCTCCTGCACCCGTTGTATCATCCGCCCAGTCGACCACCAGCTGGTTTTCCGCACTCCTATCAAAAACAAAAAAGCGCAGTCCATCTCCTGACTATGACCGGATCGTTCTCTGGGTCCAGATGAGATATGGATCACGCCTTGCACCGGGAATGGACGCCAACCAGGTGCGTTCGGAACTGGAAGCGATCATCAGGAGTGAACGGGCACGTGGAATTCCAGACGATGCGTTGAAGGGGTTTCGTTCGTTCATCGACCAGCAGGAATATGGAATGCTAATCCAGCCGGGGCGCTGAAAAGACCGAAAAGATGAATGATCCGGTCCGGCAATTCTATCGCACGGCACGGTTAGATCTTGGTGCCCTTTCAGATCTGCCCCATCGCCATTTCCGCCTGTTCCTGGATAACGGACGTTTTTTAAAGATTGATGAACGGATACGTGATGAGACCCGCCTTCGCAAGTGGCTGGTCCGGTTTGCTCCGAATGATGTGTATTATTCAGTGAGCTGCTGGCTGAACCCCGAGGTCCTCGGCAGCAGAAACGGTACACCTCTCACGAGTAACATTATCCTCTCATCAGACCTCGTTTTTGATATCGACCGGTCGCCTTTTTCTCTTCATAATCTTGAAGATGCGAGGAATGACACGGTCAGGCTGCTCGGGTACCTCCGTGATAACAACTACACGATACGTTACTGTGCATTCAGCGGCAGCAAAGGGTTTCACGTCGTGGCGCAGGACCCGGAACGATACCCCTGTGCTAGTCCCTTTGACAGGGAAAACCTTGCGATAAAAGCGAGGTCCCGACTCCTTGACCGCATTACTGCTGAAGGGATTATGGTTGACCGCAAGGTGACAACAGATACGCGGAGGATTTTACGCCTTCCTGGGACAATCAATTCAAAGACCGGATATATCTGCACAATTCTTAATGATACACAGGTCCAGCTGCCGATAAAAGAAATATTAAATATAGTTCCCCGCGTAGTATTACCTGCCCCCAGGATCCCATTCGTGGGAGATGACAGGTCACTCCGTGAACCGGGTATTATCCAATGGCTCCTCAACCGTTTCGGGGTAAGGTTAGGAGCTCCCGATTTTTCTTATGCTAGTTACGTAACAAACAGTGTCCCGGGAATCAGGCGGATGGTCCCGTTTTTTTTATTTTCTCCGAGGGTGGACCTTGCGAAAGCCGAGAAAATTCTCCTGGATGTGCAGGCACACTATCACCTGTCAGACATTTACCTGTTCACTTCAGAATCCTGCATATCGGCACTCTCGCTCAGGACGTTCCAGTTCCGTCGCATTGCAAAGATTGTCCGTGCTTCGGGTTCCCGTGATATCGGATCGTTTCTTAAATTCGGGCACCAGTTCTTTCGCGTGGGAAACCGGACCGATGTTAAAGGGCGGCTGATTGAATCAGCCCCGTCGTTTGTAAAGGTCCTCCAACATGACGGACCCGACCATTTGCAACTCGTCAGTCGCCCCCACATGGAATTTCTCCGCTCATTCGATGTACCGGTACGCGAATACCCGAATGCACATGGGCATGGTAACGTGATGATGACCCATACCGTAGTCGAACATTAGAAAAATCAGCCCTCAAGTCTCCCCGAAAGCAGGGTTGAACAGGGCACCCATTGGTCCGAGCACATTCCAGCAGAGGGCACGGGGGCAGAATCCCGGGGGTATCACTGGTATGGGGTGGGGGATAGTCGGGGAGTGGTATGATGAAATTGGTTAAGATAAATTCATTAATTTTCTACACTTACCTGATTAATAAAAAAATAAATGTTCAAATAAATCTTTGTGATAATGTGGAATTTTCGTAAATTGGGAGAGGGGGAGCCTGAACGATCACCTCATGAAGCAGAGTTTTTTAACGTAGGTGATCTCGACTGGTCAGCTGCGGTAGTCAGGGAATCTATACAGAATTCCCTTGATGCAAAATTACCTTCTGCTAAAAATGTCCTCGTCCGGTTTTCTCTTAAAAGTGAACCATTATCACAGTTTACGGAGTATTACTCTGAACTGGTACCCCATGTCCGAAGTTGTGGTTTTGATTTCAATCCTGAAACAAAAACGGAATTCAAATACCTTGTTATTGAGGATTTTGGAACAACCGGACTGGATGGCCCCATCACACGGACCGAACTGAAAAACAGAGGGAAAAGCAATTATTACAATTTCTGGTGGAGAGAAGGGATTTCACTCAAGGAAGGGCGAGACGCAGGGAGATGGGGATTAGGAAAAACAGTCTTTTTCATTAGCTCTGAACTTCGGTCTTTCTGGGGGTATACTATCAGGAACAACGATAATCGGGAATTGCTTTTAGGAAAGGCATTATTAAAATCTCACCCACTCGATGACAATCAATATGATTATTATGCGTACTTCAGCGTCGAGGACAACCAACCGATCGAGTCTCAGGATTTCATTCCCGGGTTCAAATCAAGGTTCGGTATAACGCGAAATAATGAACCTGGACTTTCAATTATTATTCCATACCCCGTAGATGATATTTCAACAAATACATTAATCCGTGCGGTTATTCAGCACTACTTTTACCCCATTATTAAAGGTACACTCACGGTAGAAATCAAAGATAATTCACATTCTTTCTCCATAGATAATAATTCAATTTTTGAATTAGCCGGGAAACAAAGCTGGAAAGAGACCTCCTGGGAGCACCATTCGGTTGAATCAATTCTGTTTTTTATTTACAATTCGGTAAAAACTGAAACAAATAATTTCCTGAAACTGAATAGTTATGACGGGACTCCAAAAATTAGTGAATCACTATTTGGAGATTGTCTTGAATATGCCCGAAAACGTTTCAATGAGAATAACCTGGTTGCACTTCATATCCCTGTAAAAATTGAATCGTCAGATGGTCCGATACAGGAATCCTATTTTCAGGTATTCATCCAGAAAAATGAGGATTTGTTCAGGCCTGAAGAATTCTATATACGATCGGGAATTCTCATTTCAGAAATTAAGATGGTCCGGGGAAATGTAAGAGCTCTCCTCACCGCAGAGGATGAACCCGTGGCAAAATTTTTAGGAGATTCGGAGTCCCCGGCACATACCGATTGGAAAGAAAGAACAGAAAGTTTCAAGCAGAAATACAAACTGGCAACGTATACATTACGCTTTATCCGTTCCAGTATGCGGGACCTGATAAAAATTTTGGATATTCCAGCTCCCGGTATTGACAAAGATTTTCTCAAAGAAATTTTCAATATTCCAACCGAAGTAGGAGATACATTGGGAGAGCTGCCTCCGGATGGGTTCGTACATGTACCTGCCATAAAAGAGGACACATTCAACATCCAGAAAATAACTGGCGGATTTACCGTGAGTGTTCGCAAAAAAGAACATTTTAAACCAACCAACGCTCACCTTGAGGTCGCATACAATGCAAAACGAGGTAATCCATTTGGCAACTATGACATTTGGGATTTCGTATTATCTGTTGAGCATAAAGGAGCAAATTATATTAATCCTGAAATCAGGGGAGGACGGATTACCAGGGTTGCACAAAATACTCTGATATTTGCTATTGAAACCCCCGGTTTTGCCCTTAAGATAACAGGATTTGATCCAAATCGCGAACTCGTGATTTCATTGAAACAGGTATGAGAATGAAAAGAAGGCTGAATTTTACCGGGAAGAAAAAAATCCCAGCAAAGAATATCCAAATACAAATAATTCGGGACAATGGAGTGATTAAGACATTCGATGCAAAAATTAATCTTCGAACGATGGATTTACCCCAGGACGCCGCTGTTTTCGTAGAGGCCTATTACAGGCTGAATAGAAAGAGGTTCAATTTCGGAACGGTAGGGACCATTATTCAACCCCCGGACACAGGCATTTCAGATTTGGGAAAAACTGAAAATTTGTCATTCAGGGTTAAAGTGGTAGAAAAATCGGGGAAATATGGGTTAATTCTTGCAGAAGCAGATACAATTCGTCCAAAAGGAGAGACAGGACCTGATTCCCAAATCCAATCTATTCTTCCGTCAGAATTTGGTTCCGATTTAGGCCAGCAGATCTGGAGGTTACGGTATGACAGCCAGGAGCCGATTTTAGAGTTTAATAAAAATATTCCAAATATCAGGTCTCTAGCCAAATCCGACACCGGTTTCTTCTTTTATGTCTATCCACAGGTTATCCGCGAATTATTAACCTACATGCTGTTGGTTGAGTTTGTCGACCCCCTCGACCCGGCTGAAGAATGGCAAAAAAACTGGCTTGACTTTGCCAGAACGGTGTACCCTGAAAATTATCCAGACCAGTGGAAAAGAGATATTCCCGAGTCGAAAGGGGAAATACTGGCATGGATTGAGAATGTTGTCAACGATTTTTCTATGAGCCACGCAGGTGTATGGGACCGTTTTTTGAAATCTTTTGATGGCGGGCAGGCAAAATGACAGGAATCCGAACACTAACGGGACTAGGGACAAAGGGATTCCTTACGGATCTGATTAAAATCAAGGAAAATCCCTTGGAACCATTTTCAGTTGCAAAATATCACGAGGCCCCGTTCTCGAATTTGTTTGAACCCACTATTGAGGTTGAGGCTAAAATTTTCCCGTCGCGGATGGAATTGGGGTTTTTTCTGCATTTCATTTTCCAGGAGATTGACCGGGATTTACTTATTGATAATGGGGGATTATGGAATTGGCTGACGATCCAGTTTTTTGATCAAATTGCGCCCCCTGATCCGACAGGGAACCGAAAAATCGGCGAATTCGCGCGATACATGTACAATCCACATTACACGCGTTATTATCGTCATTTAGTTGCGGCTTCCTGGGATATCTACTCTAAATACCGGGAGAAATCTAAAATATTTCTTACAACCCCACTCAATGTTACGAACAAGGTCACCCTTGAATTGGCATGTCACCAGAACCTGATATCGAACGAGAACATGGTTGATGCAATTTTAGCATTATACTGGCAGTCGGGAAATGATGGTGGAGAAGGTCTGAAGCGGGGTGCAGCATCGAGGAAAGCGCCTGGAAATCTCTATCGTTTCATCACCTTAATGAATCAACTGGAATTGACCTATGATGTTTTCAGTATGCCCTCGCAGGAGATTTTAGAATTACTGCCTGTTGAATTCAACAAATGGAAAGGTATCAAAAAAACGCCTCTTAAAAAGAAGAAACGTGCATTTTTCGATCTTTCGCACAATCGTTCGGTATAATTGTATTTCCTTCCCTTCACATCCGGATAAATCAGAACGAATTACCGTTCGCCGTTCATTCCCGGGGATTGATCGCGCAGTTGGGAACGCTTCAATAACACCTATCACACCGGGCTCAAAAATTTGGGAAACGGTGAAACGATTACAGCGGTCCCTCATCTGTACCGAGAGACCGGAGAGCCATTACATAGGTATACCCCCATAATCCTTTTCGGGGTTGTTTCGCCGCCAGAAAAGCTTATGAGAATTGGCAGAGGAGTTGATGCATAAAGTTGCTGAACTCCCTCGTCCGCGGAATTCGTCGAAGACGGAAATGGGCAATGAGTTTGTTAAACTCTGTGAACGGATGGAACCTGGCCTTCGCCTGACATGAATGATTTAAACCCCGTATATTGCACTTCACATCAAAATAGGGAAATATCCGCGATTAATGTGAAAGGATTCACCAATTCCGGTTACATATAAGTTATTTTTCAATAGAAGATAGATTCTAATCCGAAAATATCCAATCTTTTACTCCATGCCAGTGGATCAAAAACGAAAATATGAGAAAATAGATGAGGCAGAAATTGATCTCGTTATCCAGTGTAACGACAGTCATGAATTTTACGAACGGTACCGGGTAGTATTTCCCACTAAGAAGAAAGGTATTGACAGCATCAGTAAAATCTGGAGACGCCGCAGTGAATTTTTAAAGAAACTGCAGCCGGACCCCGAGCCCCTTGAACCGATAATTGAACCGATAATTGAACCGGTAATTGAACATTCTGATGGACTTGAGTTACTGATAGCCGCGCAAAATAAAATTCTGTCCGAACTGTCCAGTGTTATGAAAGAACATCTCATGTTGAGCAGGGAAATACTGGCACGCCTTCCGAAACAGATTCAGACCTATGAAGAACACATCCCAAAACAGAACGAAACAAAAACCCCGGTGCAAAAGGAGCCTGGAAAGAAAACCGCCATGGTAAAACCCTCTGAAATAATGATTGGGTCCTGAATACCCCAATTACCCATGAGATTCAAAGGTCATGGGATTCATAGAATTGAAATATGACTTTGTAGAGATCATCCTTTTTTTCACGTTCCCCCGAGCCCCGGACCCATACACCCCTGATGCCTCACATGAAGCCGTGATTTCCACCACAACAACCGATGACCACCCGTCCCGCTCCGCATGACGTATTTGATGTGAACCGAAATCATTTTACCGGACATGACACCCGGGGAACAATCCACTTTTATCCTGGCGCAGAGGATCACATGGACCTCCTTTTTTCACATGGCGGTAAATCAACCTCATCGGGATGGAGGGCAGAGTCAATGTCTTGACCGAAGGAACTGCCGTCAGGTCAACCACTGCATCGCACATCACCAGAAAGAACCACGCACCTACTTTCGGCTATTCCTCGTAGAGGCTGAGGTGCGGGAGGGGAATATCGTTGAGTTGATAACCTTGCGGGAGAGTGTCAGCGTCGTTTAAAAATACGGTACGGACTGCCGTGGCGAAAAAATTCTGATTGACTAAGTATCTTTATTTTGGTTTTTGTAAAATGGTCATTTCGGCCCGGCAGAACGTGAAGAACAAGGACGTTATGGAAATTTGGCCTGGGGGTCAGTCACTCGTTTTTTAATATACAGAATGATCAGGGGAATTGATACGATCAAGGCAATCAGTCCGAATATAAATCCCAATGCGATACCCATCCCGAGGACCTGTGTTACTGTCAACAGTGCATCTGCTGCAAACGGAATGTTACTCCATAAGATCAGGATACCCACAAGTGCGATTATCATAATACCGATTGCTGAATT
>JBAXMF010000065.1:0-9593 GCA_037134435.1 Methanomicrobiales archaeon
CCCGGTTCTGAGACCGGCATTCACTGGTATGATGGAGGTGAAAGGGTAATTGCCATCGCGGCTGCCTATTTGGGTGGAGGAGGAATGTTTTTGCGGATGGAACGGTTCGAGGACGCGCTTGCCTGTTTCAGTTATGGTCATGGGTGGCTCGATGCCGCACTCAGGGTAGGCCTTACCAGGATTACCGGGAACCGGGACCTTTTTGCGATCTGATAATGGGCGGTCTGGCCTGACGAGGGAACTCTTATCAGCAATCAGATTGATGAATCATTTCATGGATCTTATTCCCTGCCGTGTCAGGGGGGTTTTTGTCGCGGTATCACCAGCAGGAGTTTCACCGGCGGTACTTCTTGATGTGGCAGGGGATATCTGCCTCCCGATATATACCGGCCTTTGGGAAGCAATTTCCATCAATGCTGCAATGAATAACGAAATTTCACCGAGACCATTGACCCATGACCTGTTTATTGAGTTCCTCAACCGTTACCAGGTCACGCTCCGGGCACTTCATATCGACTCTCTCGAGGAGGGGGTATATTATGCGAACCTGGTGCTCTTCCGGGACAACCAAGAGGAAATGATAGACTGCCGCCCGAGTGATGGGATTGCTATTGCAATCCGCTGTAAATCAGGCATATTCCTTGAACGTGCCGTGGCCGAATCATCAGGGTTACATCCTGCAGAACTCCCACCCTTTATCCGGTTACAGGCGTACCTCGCCGGATGAAAATCCTGGTGAGGGAAAAGACCATGAAGATGTGGCATAATAGTTAAATTCCAATATCATTCGCGTAATTGATAAAATAAGATAAGAGTCGATATTTTTCCAAGGCAGCTGAAAAGGAGGCTAAAAAATAATGTTTTTTCCAGCCTTGAGAAGATCTCTATCGCCTGCGTTTTTTTAATTCCGCCATCAGATCAGATAGATCAATTCCAGCCACGCGGAGTGCGATAAGAAGATGGAACTGCAGGTCTGCAGCCTCTTCAACCGTGCGTGCGGAGATCCCGTTTTTCATTGCAATAATAAACTCGGTTGCCTCTTCACCAACTTTTTCCAAAACCTTATCAATTCCTTTCGGGTCATTGACAAGACTGGTCACATAGGACCCGGGTTTCGGGTTGACGATCCGATCATCGATTACCCGGAACAGTTCATCGAGGACTTCTGATTCAGACATCCGGTACACCTTCAGCAAGGACTTCGCACAGATCAAAACCAAAAAAGCGTTTTAGAAGTATCCGGCCTTTCTCAATATTACATCCCCCTTTGCCGATCGCAATACCGAGCTCAGTTTTCTTCTTCAAAAACACGTCAACCTGTGATTCCCCGTTCTTTTTCCTGATATGGTCAATTTCAGCAGGCCTGAAAATATTCGCGATAAATTCTTCCATCGATTCGGCATATTCAACCATCTCAATCTTTTTGCCCAGCACCGTCTGCATTCTCCGGATATTCTCCCCCTTTTTCCCGATGGCCAGGCCCATGTCCCCGATTTTTACCACGTATATAATGCGGCAGAAACGCTCGTCAATCACACAATCAAGTGCGGTTGACTTCGTGAGGATCCGCAATTCCTCAATATATCTCCTCTCTTTGAACCCGATATTTCGTTCCATTATTTAAATCCGAAGTAAGGTACGGCTCTCAAGCATTAAAATTGTTATTAACGGGACAACGCAGGAAATTTATGCGGATTTTACCAGAATAAATGAAAAAATGAAGGCCCCATTGTAATGGGAACCCATAGGTGTTAAAGGAAAAGATAGCTTACCGTGACAGATGCAGACACCTTTACATCTCCCGGTGTAATCGGTGTGGGCATAGCGGGTCCTGCACCTCCACTCATCTTCAATGACCTTGTGGTGTCATAGACAACCGGGGGCAGGCTGCTCCCGATAACTGCCTCTTTTACACCGGTGATGTTCACACCCAGCGCAGCTGAAGCTGCATTGGCATCTGCCCGTGTCTGCTGGACCGCCTTTGTAAGCGCAACACTGCGGTAGGACTGCTCAGTCTCGGGTGCAAGCATAAACGAGATGTAATTTACCTGGTTGGCACCATTAGCCACGGCGAGATCGATTACATCCCCTGCCTTGCTGATATCTTTTAACGTAATAACAAGGGTATTGGTCACCTGGTACGTCTTGACTTTCTTTGAAAACAGGTTGTTACTATTGTCTTCATAGACTGGGTAGATGTAATACCCGGTCGTTTTAAGCTGGTCTTTTGGTATCCCCGAACTTGTCAGTGCATTCATCACATCATTCATAATTTTCGCATTTTCACTCTGGGCAGCCTTCACATCAGCATTTTGCGTCTGGACAGAGAGTGAGATCTCCGCACGGTCGGGTGTGACCAGGAGTTCTCCTGTTGCACTGCTTGTAATCGCATTACTATCCATCGAATCGGTCGTCGCTGCGGTAACAGTCCCAAGGGTGATTGCCATAAGGAACAGGCATACCATGACGAATCGCATCAATTGTTTTCGCATGTATATCATCGACCAACTATTTTCTCTGGCTATGATATACCTTATGGCGGTTGCAAAATCTACATCAGCGATTGTTACCAGTGGACTTCGGTCGGGGAAAATATTTGGAAAAAAAATCGGGAGTCCCAACATGGAATTTTTCAAAACTACGGTAACCATCATTTTTATCACCACGATAATCCATTTGCCAATACTCCTACTGACAAAAGTGTATCGCCGGTAGTATCGGTTTTTGTTCACCGAAGTCAACCCAAAGGGGAATATAATAAAAAATCTAATAGAAAAGGTGATCGAGCATGGGTGCAACGATAATTGAGAAAATATTTGCAATAAAATGCAAAAAGGATGTCTGTGCAGGTGAAGTAGTGATGGCGCCGGTTGATAACGCGATGATTCACGATATCACGGGACCCCTTGCAATCCAGAAATTTTACGAAATGGGAGGGAAAAAAGTCCACAGCCCCGAAAGGGTCACCATGCTCTTTGACCACCAGGTCCCTGCAGATTCAATTGAAGCGGCAAAAAATCAAGTGTATATGAGAAATTTTGCAAAAGAACAGGGAATCTTCAATTATGACATCAGGGAGGGCGTATGCCACCAGGTGACCATGGAGATGGGAAAAGCAGCACCGGGTGAGATCGTTGTAGGGGCTGATTCCCATACCTGTATGTATGGGGCCGCAGGTGCATTTGCGACAGGTATCGGCTCAACCGACATGGGCTTTGCCCTGAAATTCGGGGCATTATATTTCCGTGTACCGGAAACTATCAAGGTAGAAACTACCGGGTCTTTCCAGAAAAGAGTGGGTCCAAAAGACCTGATCCTCTCAATAGCGGCGGATATCGGGGCAGATGGGGCGACATACAAGGCGATTGAATTTACCGGCAAAACATTTGAAACCATGGACATGTCAGGGCGTATGACCTGCTGTAACATGGCAATCGAGATGGGTGCAAAAGCGGGGATAGTCCCCCCGGATACCATAACCTGGGACTACATCAGGCATGTGCGAAACGTTGTTCCATTTTCCCTGGAAAGCGACCGTGATGCATCGTTTATTGAAAACCGCACCTACAATGTGACAAATCTCTCCCCGCAAGTTGCAGAGCCCCATAATGTTGACCTGGGAGTAGATGTGACTAAAGTTGCCGGGACAAAAGTTGACCAGGTATTCATCGGGTCATGCACGAACGGGCGGTATGAGGACTTTGCCGAGGCCGCGGAAGTGCTTGGCTACCGGAAGTTCTCTGATAACGTCAGGGTCATCATCATACCCGCCTCACGACAGGAATATTTAAAAACGCTGCGTGCAGGACTGATAGAACGCTTCGTTATGGCCGGGGCACTTGTTGAAGCACCATGCTGCGGACCATGCATGGGAGGCGCATTCGGGCTCCTGGCTCCCGGGGAGGTATCACTCTCCACATCCAACCGCAATTTTAAGGGACGCCAGGGGAGCACCGGTGCATCAGTGTACCTTTGTTCACCAGCAACGGCAGCGGCAAGTGGCATCTATGGTGAAATTACCGATCCAAGGGAGGTGAAATAAATGCGAGTCTGGAAATTTGGAGATAATATCGATACGGACGCAATAATGCCCGGGAGGTACCTTTCAATTTATGACCCCCATGTGCTTGCAAAACATGCATTTGAAGGCACCAGGGATGAATTTGCCCGTGAAGTAAAACCCGGGGACGCGATTGTTGCCGGTAAAAATTTTGGATGCGGGTCATCCCGCGAACATGCACCGATAGCATTGAAAGGAGCGGGGATCACCATGGTCATTGCCGAATCGTTTGCACGGATTTTTTACCGCAATGCAATAAATGTCGGGCTGCTCCCGGTTGTCTGCGATAAAGCGGGGTCCATTCTCGAAGGAGAAAATGTAATGGTCGATTTATTGGGGGGTTATCTTATCGTAGAAGGCAGAAAGTTAACAATAGAACCCATTCCTGAGTTCCTGATGAGAATTGTGGACTCGGGGGGTCTTGTAGAATATGCCTGCGGGTTACAGGAGGTGCCGGTATGTACCGCATCGCATCAATAGGTGGAGACGGTATCGGCCCCGAGATCATTCTTGAAGGAAAAAAGGTTCTGGATGCAGCCGGTGAGCGATTTAACTTTGACATCCAGTGGACGGACTTTGATATTGGTGCTGACCGGTACCTTACAACGGGAACGCTCCTCGATGAAGCTGAATTAAAAGAGCTGGCAACGTTTCCGGCAATTTATTTCGGCGCTATCGGGGATGAGCGGGTTAAACCCGGAATCCTTGAGAAAGGTATCCTGTTAGCCCTGCGCTTTTACTTCGATCAGTACATTAATCTGAGACCAATCCGCCTGCTTGAAGGTGTTGCAACACCACTTGCGGGAAAGCGTCCGGAAGATATTGACTTTATTGTAGTAAGAGAAAACACCGAGGATTTCTACGTAGGAATTGGCTCCCGTTTTAAAGGGCAACAGAAACTGGAACTATCAATCAGGCGCGAGCTCTATTTCGCCAAATTCGATCTCGATGTGGAGAGCGATGCAGAAGAGATCGCCTACCAGATCGGCGTTATTACCCGGGAAGGGGCCCGTCGTGTGATCGATTACTCCTTCAACCTCGCAGAGAAACGAAAGAAAAAATTAACGTCAGTAGACAAGGCAAATGTGCTGTCAGACATATACGGCCTCTGGCGGGATGTCTTCCTTGATCGGGCATCCCTGCATCCCGGCGTTACCACTGAGTTTAATTTTGTCGATGCCATTACGATGTGGTTCGTGAAGAACCCGGAATGGTTCGATGTCGTCGTCACCCCGAACATGTTTGGCGATATCATCACCGATCTCGGTGCAATGATACAGGGGGGTCTCGGCCTTGCCCCGGGTGGGAACATCAATCCCGAAGGGACCTCGATGTTTGAACCGATTCACGGGTCTGCTCCAAAGTATAAGGGGCTCGGAGTTGCAAATCCGATGGCCACCATCTGGGCGGGTTCCATGCTCCTCGACCATATCGGAGAGCATGAAGCAGCAGGTGCAATTGTCAGCGCTATCGAAAAATGCATCCTTGCCGGAGATGTGACAAAAGATATGGGTGGGTCGCTGGGGACTACCGGTGTCGGGGACGCCGTTGCAGAAATAATCATTAAGACCTGATCCCACCCTCATTTTTATATCGCATGGTTGGAACATCGGCCATGTTATGTCGCATGCACCGGAATTGTCTGCTGGCCCTGTGCAATTTTTCTCCCCCTGGTATCCCAGGAAGTAACGGGCTCTGGAATTTCACCAACTGATGCATACATACCCCGCCGCGCAAGTGCGGTGACAAGGGAATCAAGAGATACGGTATATCTTCCCCCTTCGACCAGTTCAATATTTAATGCCTTACCCGAACGGGAGAGCCGGGCAAGCCCTGCGATCCCGCCCAGGTATTGTTGCCAGTTCTGGAACACCCGCTCGACCCGTGCCGGGTGGTGTCCATGGAGGGTCATATTCAATTCGTCGATTCGGATCCCGTACTTTGTCCCGTGGATATTCAGTTCCGCTATCTGCTTAGGCATTCCTTCGTCATCAAGTGCTGCATACCCGTTCTGTTGAAAGTATCCCGCTTTTGGAATCATGGTCATTTCATCTGCCAAATATCCACTCTGACAATCGGGGTATATAAAGTCTCGATATGCGCGGGGTGAAAGTGATAAAAACAGATCGAAGGAGAAAAAAAGACGGAGCCGTGACTGGTAATTATCGTACGTGTTTTCGTTGCTGGTGGTCCATACAGGCATTCAGGACGTCCTCCATGAACGAAAGCTCTCCTTCTGTACCGGCGAGTGGTTTTGATGAAAGGCGGAACTCCCCACGAACCGGGGGGGTAAGTCCGACAAACGCAGCAGTTCCGGCGACAGAATGTTCAAAGGTGGAACCGAGGACTAAGTCGGGAGCATGCTCACGTATCGCAGCCCCGATTTCTGCCAGGGAGGTCACTTTTACTGCATTTGTACATGAAGGTAACGGTTCGTTCCGTGACCCGCAGAACACAATATCCGCATCAAGGTACTGCTGCAACGTGGCCGCGGCAAATCCTGCATAGGAACCGGTAGAGAAAATAGCTACCGAGGGAGGATCAAACCGTTTCAGGTACTTATCAGCAGCCTTAGTAATCCGTTCTTCGACAACCTGGATCTCGTTTTCAATTCCGGCAGTCTCTGCGGAACAAAATACATCTGCCAAGGCAGATACCGTTTTTCGTATTGAAGGCAGACCAAGGAATGAGCCCAGATCATGCCCATATCCTGCGGAGAGGTCCGGGTTTACCGTGACTGCAAAGTCGGCTGTACTGCTGAGTGACTCGAGCGAATCATGGCAGAATATTGTGCCGGCAGAAACTCCCACCAGGTGAAGCAGGCGTTCTGCTTCCCGCTGGTTACCGCGGGCAAATGGGTCGATGAGGTTGATACCTTCAATATTTACGCAGTCCTTCCCTTGTCCCTTGCAAACCGGCAGGCCCCTGACTGCACCAAGATACCCGGACTCAAAGTCCCCGACAAATCCGGGACTATCGACGAAAATTATGTGATATTCTGAAAGTATGTCCCTCACATCCTCGCCAAGGATGGAGGGGACACACGAGTTGACAACTGCCACTTTTTTGTAGGTCCGGGAGAGGTCCTTTACTACCTCTACGAGACGGTCACTCGTACCGAAGATCACTTCCTGCTCGACCAGGAAAGTGCTGTGGAGATCATGGTGCAACAACGTGGCCGGGTAGAAATAACAACCACTTGATCCGTGAATTACTACGGCGATACCTGAAAATCCTGATAATGCCGTAACAGCCCCGGTCAGGGCACATGGCCACACGGGGTTTAAGCAGCCCGGCACGTGAGTGTCCTCCTCCAGAGGTGGAGCATCCGTTTCATACCACTCGTACCCACCGGAAAAGGGTACGGTACTGTTAATACGGTGCCACCCGATGATTCCATGAACCCGATTTTATTTGAAATCTCCCTGATCATTGGGTATTCCGGGTGCTCTGGCGGAATATTAAACCTTACACGGGTACCAAAGAGGTCTGAAAATCCTTGAAATATCTCGGCTAGACTCTTTATTTCGCTATCCAACGCTTCATCAGGCGCTAATCCTAATCTGTCAGCGACATCCCTGATAAAGGACAGGGTGCCGCTGATACCAAAAGGAAACGAGCTGACATATGGGGTCCCGGACATGGACTGCAGGTGATCACCGACTCCCGATAGTGCAGGTTCTCTTAAAATATTCAATGACGCGAAAGGTAGCCGGTTGATATCGTTGCGGGTGATATCATGGGCAAAACGGAGGTTGATAGTCAGGTTAAGCAGGGATAACAGGCGTTTAACTTCAATAAAGTTCTGTTTCACCTCGTATTCGAGGTTTTTCTCTCCAATCAGATTAACAGAGCCCGGGTTTTTCAGAACACATCCGGGAGTCGTGATAACGGGAAACGCAAGATTTGATACTGCGATGAGGGCCTGGGAAAAACCCTTTTCAAAATCCCCACCCAGAAAGCCCCCGGTCGGCACCATGCAGACCGGCACCCCCGCATCTTTCGTGACGGCCATGACATCATCGCCAATCATCTCGGAAATACACGTCGAGAGCACGAAAATTATCCCGGGATCCTCCGATGCCACCTGCCGGATCACCTTCAATAGCGCTTCCTCCCCTCCGAATATCACATCATGTTCAGACATTCCTGAAGACATGACGAGTGGGATTACCGTACAGTCGTTATCGAGGAGGGTCGCATGAATAAGGGAAAAATTATGATGCGCACAGCCAGGAGGGCCGTGAATTATTGTAACTGAGTCTTTTATCCCGGTAGTAACTGCAAGCGCCCCGGTAAGGGTGCAGCCCCCGGTCCTAGATGTACTCAAAGGCAAGGGATTCAAGTTCATCGGTATCCAGCGGACGGGGAATGGTAAACTGCTCATTCGTTGCTACGATCCCTGCAAGTGACCGGTATACCCCTGCCTGGGGAGACTCAGGTGCATACTCAATCACGGTTTTTTTATGGAGTTCTGCCAGTTGGACGGTCCTGTCGCGTGGGATGAAATGGATGAGCCGGCTGTTGATCCGCCTCGAAAATTCGATGACGAGGTCCTCTTCATGTTCCATATTTTTTGAATTGCAAATCACGCCGGCAAGGCGGCACCGGTTTTTCGCCCTCAGGGACAGCCGTTGAATGGCCTTGCAGATATTATTTGCCGCGTATAATGACATCAGTTCCCCGGAAGTGACGAGGTAGACCTCCTGCGCATATCCTTCACGCATCGGCATGGCAAACCCACCGCATACCACGTCTCCGAGGACGTCATAGACAATGATATCACCTTTCAAAGCACCCAGTCGTTCAAGGATCTGGAAGGTGGCTATAATTCCCCGTCCGGCACACCCGACACCTGGTTCAGGCCCTCCGGCCTCTACACACCGCACCCCCCGGTACCCCGTGAACATAATATCTTCAAGCCGGACGTCTGCATCGCCTTCTGTCCTGACATGGTCCATTACGGTAGGGATGAACCTGCCCTGCATCAGCATTCGTGTGCTGTCGCGCTTGGGATCACACCCAATCTGGAGAATATCGTGTCCCATCTCTGCCAGGGCTGCTGACAGGTTGGCCGATGTGGTGGACTTGCCGATCCCACCCTTTCCGTACAGGGCGATCTGCTTCATTGGGATAACAGGTTGGACGGTGATGTTATTCAATTTTCTGATGTTAACGTAAAAAGAGTTGATCTCCTGGATGACCCTCCGTGTGATCATGCCCGGTGTGATTATTTGAACGAATGGAAATATTCAGATATTCTTCATTTCTGTGAAAACGCGGTTTCTTTTCAAATTTCCTGGATAGAAATAACCCGGCGTGTCGTGCTGAAATTATCTCCTGCCATTCAATATTCAAAGGGTTGATTTGACACCATCAGATCGAAAATTGGAAGTACCCGGGTAACCACCTGTTCAAATTTGTCTAAAAAAGTTTATAATCCCGGATTGTTGCACAACCATCCAGTAACAGTGACCGCTTGTCAGGTCATGAGTATCTGGTGCTGGATACGCTAAAATAAATGGATATTCCT
>JBAXMF010000066.1:0-9399 GCA_037134435.1 Methanomicrobiales archaeon
ACATTTTTCCCTTCTGAAACCTGGGGGCAGGGTATTTCCCCCAGGTTCAGCATTGTATTTTGCCTCTGTTGACCGGGCACACGGGTACGTTTTAGTCCGTAACCAGTTTGTGCCGCTGCCTTTTTTTTTCATGCATGCGGTCGTTTTCGAGGCACTCGTTTTTAGGCCAATATGGGTAACCGGCTCCCGACCTAATCCTGGAGGCCAGCACCCGTCCGGCTCTGCACTCGGATGTGCCTGGTTTGTGCAGTTCATGCGACTTTCTCCATTGTTGTCTTCCGGTAACTCCAGTTCCCGTCATGATCGTTGCGAAATCCCAAGGCTTCCCAGAAGCCGATGGCTTTGTAACGGACACGGTTGGCGATGACAATCTTGAAATTGCCCTTGCAATAGTCCACAAACTCCCTGCCATAGCCTTGCCCCTCCCATGCCGGGTAGATGTTTAGCGAGTAGATATGAATCGTTACATCCTGGATTAGGCAGCGGGCTTTACCAACGCGGTCACTCCCGATCGAAATATCTGCCCAGTCGTACTCTGAATGTTGCTGTTCTTTTGAAAGGAATTCAATCGTCAGCGTCATGAAAAAAATCCTGCCTTACATAAACCCATGGCAGAACGCAAGCACGTTTTTACCGAGGTCAGGTTGGTAATACCCACCTTCCAGTATGGCAAACCTCCGGTTTTTAGCCGCCTGTTTGGCAAACCGTTTCATCAGATCCCCGATCAGGTAAAAATCAGACGTGGTAAGTTTCCTCCCTGCATCTTTTTCGTACGAGTCAAAGCCTGCGCAGACACATACGATGTCTACGGAGGGGATATCGTGGATGAAATTTCGGATTACCTCAATATACGCCTCGCGGTCATCGGCGTACGGGTTCAGGATGTGGCAGTCTTTCCACCCGGATAGTACCGCCTTCGTGCCGTCACCGGTATGGGCATCGAAATCCAGGATAAAGGCTGATTTGATCCGTTGCTGTTGTCGTAATCTCAAAAGGGCGATTCCCATGTTTGAAAAAACACAGTAACCCCACGACGATTCCCGGTAGGCATGGTGCCCCGGGGGTCTCAGGCAGGCAAAAGCCGGTTCACCGCCGATGCCAATATCGGATGCCATGATTGCTGCCCCGGCGGCAAGCAAAGCCATGTCGTATAGTTTTGGGTTTGCCCTGACAGTATCAACGTAGTGTGGCGTGTGAGCCAGCAGCACCGCTTCTTCATCTGCCGGGCAGGGGCGTATAATTTCCAAATCCTTATCCCGGCTGATTACATCCATGATAGCCTCCATCCTGCCCGGGTCTGCCGATCCGTTGTTGGCATAGTCCGATTCGTAGAACTTTTCGTGAAAGAGTATTTTCATGACTGATCTCCTTTACCAGGGTACAAATGTTCTGTCAGGCTTCGTTCGACGACGGGTGGTTCTAAACGGTGAGGGGGACCCGGGCGGTAGTTCCCCTACTTAATTTCCGGTCGTGCTGTTGTGGTCACCTACCAGGATACCCGCGGTCCGGGGATGTGATGTGCAAGGGATAGTATCGCGAACGGACGCAGATTTTTACCTGCGTAAAATCCGAAATGTGTAATCATATGAAGACCACCCCATGGGTATTACTACGTATTCGGCCCGCAACCAAAATACTTTCGTTGGATTTTTAAGTTTCGCTAAAAAGGCGGTAACACTCCTTACACTTCAAATCTTACCCTTTGTTGAAGATGATTGCGCTGATATCCGGGTGCAACATCCCGTTTCTCCAGAGAATATTCGGGGTGGCATCAGAAGTGAGTGCAATACCAAAACACCCGATAGGGGCCCAAGGATAATATCGCCAGGAACACCTGGTAATTATTCATCCCAAGAAGCTTTCAGGCAATGGAGATTACCATGTACCACCACGATATTCCGGGGTTATTCCAATGGGAATTACCGATTATTTCTCCGTAGGTGGGAGGATATAGGTGAACATAAGCCCGATCATCAGATGAAACTGGGTGTACGGTGCGTAAAGTACATTACGAATACCCGGACCGATACAATAAGAACGGGAATTAGGTGTGGCACTGCACGATACGGTAAACCTCATATGTGTGGAGGTGTGTTCATAACAGTCCGGATAAAGATTTTTTTTGTATTGCGATGTATTCCTTTGAAACTACCCGTTATGCTTTATTCACGGATCTCACAACCAGGACCGGGCGGTCTGCTCTTCTCACAACCGCATAGGTTGTGCTTCCGATCAACAATTCCTGCAGTCCACGGAGCAAGCCCTCCCCGCGCGGGCTAATTGCGATGAGTGTAGCATGTTCCTCTTCTGCGAGAAGGTTGATCTCATCAGGAGGATAGCCTACCCGGACATGGTCCTTCACGGTAAACCCTGACTGAGTAAGTTCGTCACGTATTGCACCAAGTTTCATTGCTGCACTGTTAATATATTCAGTGTGCCCTGTGTCGTTTGTTTTTGCATGGACCACGTGCAACAGGATAACTGTATCCACTCCCTGTGTAGCCTTGACAAACCTGATAACATCAGCGGAATGTGCAGAAAAATCAGTAGGGACAAGGATTCTGGAGAACAACGGCCGATTTGCATGAATACCTTCCGGGCCCGGCATCACACCGGCCTGTGGAGATTTTACCAGGAGTAGGGGGATGGATGCGTGATGCAGCACGTAGGTGGATACACTTCCAAGAAAAAGATCGCGAAGGTTTTTTCCCCTTGCCCCCATGATAATCATGGAAACTTTTTCTTTATCCGCGGTTTTCAGGATCCTGGAACCAATAGTTCCCGTATCGACCGTTTTTTCCATTACATCTACATTAGTCTGTACCGCCAATCCAAAATTTCCGATAACCTTTTCATTTTGTGCCATGAGGCCTTTCACATGTACGATCTCTTCACTTGAGCCCGTTCCCGTTTTTGGCGGACTTGTGGCGTCTACTACATGTAAAAGCACCACTTCCCTGATACCTGGAATTTGCCCGATACATTCCGTAATTCTTTGCGAGGGAAGAGAGAAATCCGTGGGGAATAAGACTTTATGATACATCTGACCTGACCTGTATTGTAATTGGGCAGGAACTTTTAAAAAGTCCGCCCACTTCCAGGTTTTCGTCCCTGGAAACGAGAAATGAAAAAATGAATACTATACGTGGTATAATCAAAAAAATCGGAGTCATTGGGACCCGGTTTATAAAAAGGTTGGTTGATGCGGCAACAGCCCTCCTGATTCCAAACCATCCTGGAGGTTTTTTTGTGGGGGTATGTAATTGTCCGGAGGTCCGAAACCCAGGGGCTCCAATCCCCGCGGGGGTCATACAACGTGTGCAGTTCAGTTAGACCCGTTTTCTTCTCCCGGATCGGTAATGAAATATGCCTTTCCACCGCAAATGATAAGCCTGTATCTAATTCCCTTGTTGCATGGTTTTTCTGCCCGGAAAACTTCGTTTCATTCATCAAATTCAATATAGCAATCCTTGGGTTTTTTATAAGTATGGCGATTTTCAACTCCTTCATGTGCAGACTAAATAACCGCCTTCCCTTCCCGGTAACCGAATGAAGGGGCACAATAAGGACCTGCCGTTTTCAGCACACCCCCGCCTGTATTCCGTTGATTTGTGAATGATATGTTCAATTTCGGAACGATCGGATATTCCATGGTTCTTTTTCCGCATAATGACCTACTGGTTCTCTAAAATAACGGTAATTTCTCAAAATTGTTGTAATGGCATTTATTAAAAGATTAGCCGTCAGGTACTCTAAGCATGGGCATCTTCCGGTTCGAGAACAAATATGCTGCGCCGACGAGGGAACAGCGTGAGCGATATATGAAAGGTGATACTGAGGAACACCTCTTCGGTCCTGATAACCTGATCATGCTCATTGTCTATGATGAGGCGGCATACCTGAAAGATGACATCGACGGGGTCCGGATCCTTTTCACCGGGGCACAGGACAAGCAGAAGGTGTATGACGAAGTGAGGAGGCTGCTTGAATACCATGAGCAGCCGGATGTAAATAAGGATGCGTTTAAAGCAGGAAATGATGTTTGATACCCATAATAGTGGTAGTTACTTTTTTTTGGTCTTTCATTGATAGACCTCATGGTTAAAAATGTCCGCACCATTGTTGAGTACTTCGATGACCCGCTCTTCATGCACCCTTCATGTGAAGATGCTGAATGGTGTGGTCTTCACCGATGCTTTACATTGTTTTGAGGAACGATTGGGCCCTGGTAATCATGGATGTGGGTCGCATATTGCTCAGTGAGTAACTACTCCGTTGCCTCTGCGAGAACTCCTCCCCCCTCATCTATGCACATGATTGACATGATTATCGCCTGGTCTTCCCGTAACGAGGAGCGGATGGCCGTGTTATTTTCACCATATCACGTGCATTATTCATTGAGCTTATAGAATGCCCCTGACAACAACCAGGGGGTCAGCGTAAACTTCTGCGCTGGCAGGGGTTTCGGTCTTCACCACTACCTTTCCTGCCGTTTCCCGGGGTTTAAAGGTGTGTACTATTTTTTCTGGGCCAGGTAGATATGGAGCAGGAGCAGGATGAGGAACGGGCCCCAGAGATAGGTATGCAGCCGGTAGGAGACCGATTTCGAAAGGACTCCCAGTGTAAATGGCGTGACGAGATCCGGGGTGGTAATTCCGAATCCCGTAAGGAGGAATACAATCGTTACTCCCCCGAGGAGCCATATGACAAGCCGTTTTACATCGCGGTCTTTCATTCAGATACCCTCAATCGTTCATCCGTTATCCGGGTTTGCCCGGGGTTTTTGCAAACGTTTAAGCAAAAAATGAGTCACTAGTATCTCCTCCAATGGAATAACCGCGTTGTTCCCAGTATCCCCGATAGGACGGATCGTTGGAAACCTCTATTTTGGTCACCCATTTAATCCATTTGTATCCCCACTTGTCTTCTGCCAGAAGCTGGAACGGATAACCCCGATCTTCGGGCAGGGTCACGTTATTCATTCCATAAGCGAGAATGATATCATTCTTTTCGATATAGTCGAGAGGTAGCGATGTTGAGTACCCATCAGATGCGTAGAAGATTACGGTATTGGCATCAGCGCCGACACCTGTCTTTTTGAGCAGGTCCTCAACTTTAATGCCCTGCCAGAGAATTGTAGCGTCCCAGCCCTCCACGCAATGCAGGGTTACTACCTTCTGGTAATCCGGGAATTCTTTTACCTCGTTGTAGGTCAGGTTCGTGGGTTTTGTCACAAGCCCCCCGATTTCCAGCCTGTAATTACTTATGTTCACATGTTGCGGGCCTTTAATTGAGTTTTCCCGGAAGTCCGTGATTGAAGATAGTCTCTCTCCCTGGTAATTCTTAACTTCCACCGCGGCAAGTACCCTGCTGGTATTAGTCTCCGGAACGCCCGGTTTTATAAACAACCCGGTGATATCGGCGATATATACAACCGCCACCGCGATAATGATAATTAATAAGATGGACCGCTTAAAATCCATGCGGTGTACCCTTCATTTCATACGGTATTGTCATACTACATCCAATTTAAAAATCACATTGGTACCTGAAAGATGATTATCTTATTGAAACCTGCAGTACGACCTTCTGAAACCCGGGTAATCCCCTGGTCCCGTGTATTACCACAACCTTTACTTTTATGTGGTCCAGGTACCATCTCTTATGTATCAGGCTCATTCATGATTGACGGGTTGGGCTTGCAAAAAGATGGTGTTACAACGATGGCGGAAATTAACCGATATAGGTGCAAATTGTGTGGTTATGTGTACTCCCCGCTTCGTGGGGAACCGCATAACGGGATCCCTGCCGGGACAGCCTTCGAAGACCTGCCAGAGACTTACCTATGCCCGATCTGTGGTATGGAAGGTAAAGGGAAAATCGGAAAGTGGGGATTCGATGAATGGGTACCTACAAAATATATCTGCAGTGTCTGTGAATATGTATATGACCAGGACCGTGGCGAGCCGCACCGGGGTATTAAAGCAGGTACTCCATTTTCAAAGTTGCCTGATGATTACCGGTGCCCGGTCTGTAACCTGGACCCGAAGATCAAAGCCGCATTTGGGCCGGTAGGGACTTCCGGGTTTGGGCCGCTCTATATATAAGCGGATAAAACCGGAACCAGTCGTTTTTTCTTTTTAATCTGGATTTCATTCGTGGCTTCGTGTATCACCCGAGTTCGAACGTAGTCACACCGAATATCTGTTCAATCGGTAATTTTGGTAGTTCCCTGGTATACATCCGGGCTGTTCCAAAAACTTCCGTCATTCCGTGTCCCTTTGCAAGGGCAATCCCTGCAGTGTTTGGTTCCGGTACATCAAGGAATACCGGCAACCCTTCCGCAACGGCAGAAAGGGCGGAATAGATTGTTTCAGCAGTTTGTGGGGTACCTGCGAACAGGGGTCCGATTTTATACCCGTTGAGGCACTTCCTGATGAACCCGTACCCGGAGATCGACCCGTTGTCAATGCTTGCGTACCCTTTACAGTCAGGCTGGTACAGGAAATGTTTCAGGAACCCTTCCCGGACTGCCGGAAAAAACATGCTGTCGTATGCGAGGATCCGGGGAAATGGCACCTCGCGTAGCGGGGTAAGAGATTTGTCGACGGTACCACCACCCTTGCCCTCAAACCTGATATTCCGGTAAGCGAACCGAAAGCCTGATTTCTGGTAGACTGGTTGCAAGGCGAAAACGCCATCAATGCCGAAATTGTAACCTTTAGAATATGTGAGCACAAAGTCCAGTACTGCCCTCCCAATCCCCATGTCCCGGTAGTCAGGGTGCACGATATACAGCCCACCGAACATAAAGTCCTCGCTGTACCGGACCATTGAAACACTACCGACCATGTGATCCTCTGCATCAATTGCGAAAAAACCCGGCGGGTCTGCCTGGTAGAATGTATCGGCATCATGCAGGCCGGGGTTCCACCCCTCATCCGCGGCCCTTGCAATAGCTGTATCAGCTTCGCTCCGTGTCATCTGGCGGATTCTGGCAGGGATTTTTGTTCCGTTCAGTTCAAGTTCCATCTATTATCAGGAGGTTTTTGGAATAAAAGAACCTGCTGGCACCCCCGGGTGTGTTCATCAGGACAAAACTTTAAAGAGCCAATACTTTACGAAACTGACAATAAATAAAGGTAAGGTAACGAACGGGCCGGAGATCCGGGACGTTGGAAAATTGAAAAAAATCAAACGGAATTCAATACGTTTTTGGAATTTTCGTCAGGAACGTATATTGTATAACGTGTTCTGCACCGTTTACAATTCGCCTCGCGGGTTTCTTTGTAGTACGGTTTTGGCATGTTGTACAGAATTTTATTCTCATTATTGCAGGATGGACACGTGAACCGGATTGCATAGCCACTTCTCGATCCGATAATAGTAGGGATTAAAGATTCCTTTGTCATTGTGTATGGTCTGGTTGTAGTCTTACTATATGACCTGTACATGATTGAGGCCCTGAAGTTTCCCTGCCACCCTGTTGAATGGTGACTGTCGGAGCCTCACGGGTTTCTACGATATACTATTATTAGCTCTGCAAGGTTATAGCATGATGGGACTAAAAACCGGAAAATGAGCCCGGATTAATAATCTTTTTTTTTTTGAAAAACGGTAAAAAAAAATTAGATGAGTTTGAAGATGGGGTGCTCATCAGCCTTGACATCGATGCCGAGCTGACGGGTTGCCTCAAGGACTGCAATGTCCGTGTAGGCCTGCGCCGTCATCATTGCTTCGCAGTTCTCGATAGGTCCGTACATGATCAGGTCCGCACCGAGGGTGCTTGCGATCATGTTACAGCCAATATCAGGGGCTGACCATGCTGCCTGTATGACCCCTTCCATACCACCCTGGTAGTGGTGTAAGAGCTGGGCTTTATATGCATCCTTGCCGTTTAAGGATTCTGCCAGCTTGGAGGGGTTCTTCTTTGAACCTTTCCAGCGCTTGAGCCAGGTCCATGATACGGTCATGTTGTGGTATGCACCACCGGTCGGGTAGCCGTGGATTGCCTTGCAGGCAAGGATCTCACGGTAGGAACCACCAGAGCCGAGGCCGAGCGGGGTTGCCGCAGTGTCGAGAATCGGGCGTGTAATTCCGCACTCTTCTGCGATCTGGAGCATACCCTTTGTCTGCCCTGCGACGCCACCCTCTGTGAGCACTTTTTCCCTGCCGGCAACCGATGGGTCGCCAGGGTTGAATGCAAGCACAATTGCTGCATTGACGTCGCTGTTCTTCAGTGCCTCCATGCTCTCCGGCAGGATAGACCCGTTGATCGAGTTGTAGATCGCACGGTCTGCAAGCCCGACCTCGGTCACGTATTTGCATGCGTGAATCAGTGCGGCTGGCGCTGAGGAGTCCATCAGGAATGCAGTCTTGTTGTCGATGCTGTCAAACCAGTTGAAGTAACTCTCGAATGCCTCGCCGTACTCGGCGATGATCTGGATGAAGTGCTTGATCCCGGTCATGTCAGAGAGTTCCTGACAGCGGTTCCAGAGTGCCTCAGCCGTTTCCTTATTGATGGTGCCTTTGTGGTCATCAAGCACGACTTCGTGCTTGTTGTAGAAGATGGATGCACCCAGTACAGTCGGATATTCACCCGGCTGGCCACCAATCTTGGTGCCGTTGAAATCCCAGACTTTCTGTTCTTTTTCGAATCTGAACATTTTGTATCGACCTCCTTTACAGCAATACATTCAATTTTGGCAGCAAAACTAACAACATAACAAATACCATTAGTCCTGCGACCAGTCCATAGAGTATACCAATATCGCGGCCGATTTTTCTCCCAGTACGCTGGGCAATCTCCGCATCGGTAAACTCAATATTTTTCTCAATTTTGTCGAGTCTCTTCTCGATCTCAAGGAATTGTGGGTTTACACCTGCTGCAGCGACTTCTGAGCCCCCTGCAGCTTCCTTGACCTCGATGACCATCGGGTCAGCGGCGAATGCGCCTGGGTCACGGGCTTTGAGTTCGCCGATCTTGGCCTTGATGGCCCCGGCGTCCTCGGACTCCATGATATTGACGAATTCGACCTGCTCCTGGAAGCGCTTGATAGCGGCATCGTTAAGGTTCTCGATGAATGGGATTGCGCCTTCCGCACCGACAACCCTTCCTTCCTTGACCCCGCCCTTGTGGAGTGCCACGAGGGTCTGTCCGGACAGGTGACCTTTCACTTCTGTCCCACAGAGGAGCACGAACCTGATGTTCGGGTTGGAGATAATATTTGCAATGACCTTCTCAAGACCAAGGTTTTCAGTCTTGCAGGAACCGCAGAGTGCGGCGCCTCCATCGCAGATACCCTGTTCATCAAGGTGAGACCCCATGGTCACGACTGCGACCGCGCTGTTGGCATCTCCTGAATGGAAGTCGCCCTTTGCGATTGGCCATCCACTTGC
>JBAXMF010000067.1:0-9376 GCA_037134435.1 Methanomicrobiales archaeon
CATAGTTGCAACATTTCCGGAATCACTGGTAAGACCAGAACTTGAATTCTGGCATGGTACCGGGTGCTCTGTGATTTCCAATTTGTTGCAAGTGATACTATGATGATTATTTATTTTATTACTACTCGTCCCGTTTACCGGTTCAGAAGGGTTGTCATCGTTTTTTGTGTTTGCAACATTTGTTGCAATGTCGTTGCAAGCTGTTGCAATGTTGCAAGTTTCATCCTCGTCATCGTCATCGCCAGGCTTGAGCCAGACTGCTCCGCCAGAGGACCAGAGGAGGTAAATTTCCCTGTTGAACTGGAACGCATGGACACGTCTCCGCACACTCCGGCCGATCTCTTCGTCCATGACCACCGTCCGGTCGACGTAGCTGATCGCCGGGCATTTGTCAAGGAGGCCGCTGTAGGTCTGTCCCCTGCCCTGGTAGCCGTGAAGGGCCCGGTAAATTGAATTGTAGGAGTGCTTTGTGTCTTCCTGTAACTGGGAAATAGTAAACTCGATATCCCCCCGCTTATCGATCGCTGCCATGATGTCAGCTTCTTTCCTGGTAAGTTTCGTTTCCTGTCCTCCCCCATCGCTGTTCAGGAGCCCGAAAAGCCGGGCCGCCTGGTGAAAGTCATCGAGTGTCGCGAAGATGTAGGAGCCTCCGCCTACCTGGTGCCGTTTCCGCTGCATGAACCGGAGCATTGCATAGGCCTTGATCATCGAGAAGAACATCTCGGGGTTTCGCCGGTTGCTCTTCGTCTGGAAGTCGATACGCTTCGAGAATGGTATGACGATATGGACACGTTCCCTGCTGATGATCTCCCACATCGCCCGGCAGGTCAGGATCTCCGGCCGGGTCGTGTTGAGTTCAGTCGGAACAACCGCCTCCTTGTCCGCCATATCGTCGAGGACTGCGACGTCCTGTTCGTTGGAATCATCGATCCAGCAGGTGAGCATCCGGTTGAACACCTGGTCATCGCCGGTCCCTTCGACCTTGGCGACCCACCAGACACACCGTTCAGGGATGGAACATTCCTGCCCCTTCCGTTCCTGGCTGACGGTCCGGTACTTGATGGGGTCCCGGAAGGAAGACGTGGCCCCTTTGAGGATCTCCTGCATGTCATCCGACAGGGTCTTGTCGTCGAAGACGATCATGGTCCCTGGGCTCATGTCAGGGATGTAGAAGAGGGCCTTGTTGGACATGGCCCCGACCAGCTTGTACCGTTCGGGCACCTGCAGGAGGATGGTATCAAAGGTCCCGCTCTTCCCCTTGCCGCTCTCACCGCTGACCGAGACGTGGAGTCCCTTGGTGTTGTCCACCGATCGGGACGCAAGCGAGAGAATGCAGCACTCAGCCGGGACCTTGTCGCCGACGTGGTCGAGGGAAAACGTGTTGAGCATCGCCTTCACCGGGTCGCCGTGCTCGAGGACGGCCAGTGCTTCGGAATAATGGGGGATATCAGATAGCGTGGTTGCCGGGTTTGGGGGTGGAGGGCCCCGGGGTGGTTGCCCCGGTCCCTTTTGTTGTGTTGCGGTTTTCACCCGGTCTGCCGTTGGTTCGAATTTGTTACGCAAATCATCCCAGCGTTGTACTCCGCCTCCGCCACACGAGGCATGCTGGCACCCGGCAAAGATGCCGCCGCTTTCGAACTGGATGGCATAGGCACCATCTTTGTGAGCGGATGAAAACGGGCACTCATCGAGGTTGAAAAGGATCCCGCCCTTGTAATCTTTCTCATCGGCGATCCCGATCGTATGGTCCCGGAGCCAGCGCCCGAGGTTGATTGCCGGGCCATCTGCTTTCGGCGGTGCGGCGGTTGAAACGGCAGCGGTGGACCGGAGTGCAGCGGCCAGTTGTTCGAGCTGCTCCTTTGTTACCACCTGCACGTTGTCCGGCACTGATAGGAGTTCAGCCCGCCGGTGGGGCCGGGCTTTCGTGCTGTCACCTTTCCGGGACACGGTCCCGTAGAGTTTCCAGATCCGGGCAGCGTTGTGGTTTGCCGTATCGACGGTGCTGCCCTGGTCATCGAATACGAGGGCGAGGGCCTCAAGTCCCTGTTTGACGAGGCCGAGGCTTGAGTGGTCGTTTGGCAGGTCGATGCGGTACAGGAGGTGGGCACCGTTCCCGCTGTCGGCGATGACCGGGGCCGGCCACCCTTCCTCGGTGAGGTACTGCGCGACCCGTCCGGCTTTTGCGATCGCAGCGGTGTGTTCTGCATCGGTCGAGGAGACACCCGATGGCCGGATGGCATCGATGTCGACCGGGAACCACCGGCGCCGGATGATGTCGGCGTCTGCGGTGGTGGCATCTTTCTTCCCGAGTCGCATCCTGGTCCGGTTTGCCCGTCGTGAAAGCAGGGCCGGGTTCGCCTCGTTCAAGGTGACATAGATCCCCCATGGACTGGCTGCCTCTACTTTCTCGACATCGGAGACCAGACGTGCCATATCGTCGTAATATCCGGATGCCGTTGCATCGCCGAAGAGGGCCCGGAGTTCGACAACCTGCCCGGTATTAAAAAGGAGAGCGAGAGCTCCCGCTACCTGGTTTTCCATGGTTACCTCGTCGGTTCCGGGCCCGGCCCGTCGATGAAGGCACAGGCCCAGGTCGATTCACTGATCCCTGTACAAGGATAAGCCGCGGCGCAGTTTGCTTCCTGGCAGAGGACGATCCCTTTCGAATCGGACATGACCGGGCAGATAAGTCGTTTTACCGTCTTCCCTGTTGATTCAAACATGGCCTTCCTCCTCGATGAACCCGGTGATCTGCTCGATGTCAAGATATCCGCCAGGGAAGAGCTGTGCAGGGCCAAGCCAGGTATCACCGACCCGGAGTACCGGGGCTTCGGTGACAGATACGCCGTTGATCCGCAGTTCTGTGATGTTCTCCACGTTATCGAGCGGGAGAGAATCGAAGGGGACTGACAGGCTGGCGAGGAGTCCGGCAAGTTCTTTGCAATGGGGGCAGTCCGGAAGTGTGAAGAGTTCGACCGTCATTATGCGGCCCCTCTCCATTCCATTGGTTCCATGATAGTTTCCGGGACTGTTCCATGGGCAAGGCCGATAAAGGTCTCCCGTGGGATAAGCCAGACCTCTTCCAGGATAGAGATCACGATGCCCTTTTTGTGCGGGTGCTGGAATGCTGACGCTTCCGCGTCGATAATGCCGCTTTCCTGGTAGAGTGGAACTTCCTTTCCGAAGACGAGAAGCATGGCGATATCATCCGGGATGAGATAAAATCTCTCTGTCCCGGCATGGATACCTACCCGGCCTCCGCTCAATGCAACAATCATATCATTGGTTTGCATGAGCTCACCCGATCACAATGATTTTACGGTCAGGGTTTTCATAAGCTACTTGCTCCTTCTGTTTTCGTACTGTGCAAAGTTTCGAATAGGGGGAGCAAGCTACTTTTGTGCGGGACATGAGGCACCTCGTCTAATGATATTCCAGATGCGCCTCTCTTCGAAAAACCGGCCGAGGCCCACAAACCCGGTTGCGAGTTCATACGCCTCGACGGCTTCTTCTTCGACGTCTAATATTTGTTTCATGCGATTTCCTGCCGTTTCACGATGCGTGATCACCGGAACGACGATACATTTGTAGGGGGGCAGAAAAGATAAGCATTGCTGTATCCGTTTTAGAAATGGAGTTCACAAAAGAGATATTCGTTTATCGGGCGGGGTATATAACGGGTCGCCGTGCGTGGGGTGAAAGTGATATTTTTTTTGGTGCTCTGACTATTTCCCAATAGTGTCCTCTTCTTCAGGGTCTGATTCCATCTCCCGTTTTTTCCGGATATAGCCATCCAGGTCTTCCGGGGTAATTAGTTCGTCACGAAACGCACTGATACCGTTGATCATGGACTCAATAACATCGGCGGCGTTGTTGCCGACTTCAATATATTCAAACCCGAAATTGTCGATATTCCGGAGACCCCACACCAGCTAGTTCGCCCGGCTGATGACTCATGAGCTGAAGCTGATCCCCGAGTCGAGGACATTGTCTTCGAGTATCGAATTGCAAAAAGAATGGAAGGTACTGATCTTGAGTTCATGGGTATTCGTCCGCTCTTCGAGACGTAGAAGCATCTCCTTCGCTGCCTTTTCGGAGAAGGTCAGGGCGAGGATCTGGTCGGGCCGTACGCCCTGGTCAATAATATGATGTGACGATGGTGTCAGGATAATCAGGTAATAAACGATGAAATTTGTCCGGGTTCAACTTCAAAAAATCCTACTGATTTCAAATCCGGACCCGAAAACAAATGATAATTCTATGATGAATTCTCATACACGTGCTCATAGAATTCTGGAGAAATGAGATAATATCAATTCATTTTCAAATTACTACCTGGAAACACCGATTTTGATCTATGGGAACTTCTCATAGAATTCTCATAGGAAGTTTCGTTCACTGATTAGAAAAACCATCCATGAGTGATCTAGGCACCCTCGGTTTGATACAGGTACCTCGTCCATCGACCTTTACCAGTGGGTTTGACATGATCATTTTCTTCCATGAGTTCGTGCATGAGGCGCAAAACTCGATATCGATCGAGATGAGTAATTGCCCTGATGTCTTCATTTGTAAGAGAATTTTCCTGAGTCCCCCTTCTCTTACGCAGTATACTAAGAACACTCGCTTTAGCAGCTTCCCAATCAATCCGTTTATCTCCGTCCGGATGACCGGATAGATCAAATATGCGATGAAGCGATGAAAGTAATGACCAGTAGGTACTTCTTCCGGAGCCCCCATGCTCGATGAACCGGCGGTCATGTTCCATTTCGTGAAGAATATCAAGAGTGTCCCGTTCATTTCGTTGTATGAGATATGCAGCGGTTTTTGTATCAATTTCCCGGTGAACTGCGAGATATCGGAGAATGAGGAGACGATCGATACTAAGTCCCTTTCCTGATTTGCTCTCTTCCTCGACAAAGGCACGGAAAGAGGATGAAAACTCCCCTCCCTTTAAAATTACCTTAACCGCATTTCCCACTTCGTCGATATTTGGGGGTTCTTTCCCCTCGATGAGCATCTCTTTGTACATCCTTGTTATTCCAAGATTGCTGCGGTTCACAAGACGGAGCTTCAATAATGAATCTACCAGTACCCGGTTTCTTGCAACCGGACCATGGTGAAGAATATTCTCCGGAGTAATGCCGTCAATAAAACCGCCCGGGTTCGTCATTTCAATACGGTCCGGGAATTGCTTGATCATTATCGGACTACCAATCCGAAAATCAGCATGGCAGAACGCATTCATCAGGCCTTCCCTTAAAACAACTTCAGGATAGCGACGATATTCAAAATGAAACATACCATGAATAACGGTAGTGAGTGGATTATCCGCCATAATCCGATCGAATATTCGATCAATGGCAATGAGAATCGCTTCGTTCCCGTCCGTCCGGTCAGAATATTCGGTATCGTCCCTCATTCTGAGATGAGTCCACCGGTAGTTTGGCACATAATCTTTCAGGGATGTTTCTTTTCCAAAGAGTAATATTCCAGCCCGGGTGATCTGACCGTTTTTAATTAGATTTAATGACCCAACAAGATCAGAATCAGACAGAGCGAGAAGTTCCTCGGGGGCTTTTTCTTTCTCTGCCCACTTTCTCACCGCCTCAATTGCACCGGGAGAAATGTGTGTTTCCACCCGGCCTGGGATCAATTCGGCGGAAAAATCACTTTCGCCAGTTTCAGCCATAATACGTTTACGAATCGTGCCAGTGAGTGGTTTGCAATCTTTGCCGATACGAATTTTCCCAAGGCCGCTCGTATCTGTGTAAGGTGGATTGCCTGAATGAATCTGCATAATCAGTAGACGACCTGAACCTTCAGGGACAGGAAGCAGCTCAAATTCCGGTGTAATTTTTGGATCGGTGGAGTCATATACCTGTTTCATGAGTGAATTGCAATCAATTTCAGGCGGAATACCACGGATTGCATTACCTCTGCCGATGACCCTGTCCTTTACCCCGAATACAACAGTGCCCCCACCCCCGTTAGCCATGCAGACTGCCAATTCAATCACTTTCGCTACTGCTTCCAAACGGCTGTGTTGATCCCACTCCTTGAAATCAAGGTCCTGGTCCTCGAGATCATCTGCCTGTTTATACTCAAGATCATTGAGCAAATTTGAAATTTCAGCTAAAGTCCGCATGATTACAATGGATTAGAGGTAATTCGTTTGTTCCCGGAGAAACCCGGTGATATATAGTGTGTACCCGCATTAACCGTATAAACTCTTCCGGATAATGCTTTTTCAGCAGTTATCGGTGAGACTCAGTGTTGATAAGGATAAAATATCGATATACGATAACTCACCCTCCTTACAGCGGGGTTCATCGTTTAAGCCAGGATTCCTTATCATGCAACTGTTCTCCGTACTTCCATCTTCGCAACTTTTTCATCAACAAGCCGATCGATATACGCCTTAAAGTCTGTGTTGTTCGAAATAACCGAATTCTGGATTACGGCCATATCAGTAACGGCTTTATCGGTAAACCTGTTACCACACCCGGAGCAGAAATCTGATCGGGGTGTATTGATATGTTTACAGGCTGGACATTGAACCGGCTCCATCTTCCGGAGTTTTTTAGTTTGTTTCGAATCGTCTTCCAGACCATAGTAGGACATCATTGCATCGTCCACGTCCTGACCGGTAAGATGGGCATATGTTATGAACTGGTCCGTGTTGATGTTTCCCCACATCATTTTCTTAATAATCGACTCTGACAACCCTTCCCTGATGAGATGGGTTATCCTGGAGTGCCGGAATGTATGGGGAGTAACGTGTTTATTCAGTCCCCCGCGATCTGCGATTCGTTGTAATTGAACATATACGCCACGATGTGTCAGGGGGTTGTTTCTTTCATTCAGAAATACCAGGGCCCCTGGCTTGTCAGGGTCAAATGGATAGTCCGCTTTCCATTGTGCCAGATAGTCTTTTGCCATTACGAGTCGGATGTAGCGTGGCTTTTCCGTTTTGAAACGGACATTCGCCACCACACCACGGACATCAAAAACGAGATCACTCCATTTTAGCATCCCGATCTCACCTATCCTGAACCCTCCCTCATACAATGTCATGATAAGTGCCCGGTCGACAGTTCTGCAGCTGGCTTTAATCATGGTGTTAATCTCATCGACTGTCAGGAGATCTGATGCGACCTTGGTCATGGGGTCCCGACTTGGGACCTGGAGTTTCAGTACCTTTTTCTCGGGTAATGATGAGTGATTATTTTCAATCATCCAAAGACAGAATGGCTTCAGGACTCGCACAAAATCGTAGATGCTATTCTTTTTGAATGGTCTGCCATGCATATTGTTCGCTGTTTTTAACTCGGTTATTCCTGCATATACATCCGTGATAGTGAGGTCTGCGAATGGCCCGATAAATCGCCGGATACCCACAAGGGTCGATACAATCTTGATTGCACGCAGGGTCCCAATATTATGGACCGATTCAAGCTCTGATACGAAGGCCTTAACCAGGGTGGCATCCTCCCCGGTGATCCGGTTCTCCTCCAAAGCCTTCTCGAGCACCCGTTTATTCCGATCAGACCGAATGGAATGAAATCCTGTTATAGAAGTAGACGTTTTTAACACAGTTTTTCGGGGAGCCATGCACTAAATCAGCGTGGATCTATAAATAGGGGGCTGATTTACACACAGTATGTAAAAGCCCGGCTGAGGCTTACAAACACACGTGTTTAAATCCCGGAGCCATAAGCACTGGTTTAATGGCCGCGGACACTCCTTTTCATCCAACCGTTAACAAGAGATATTCCGACAATTCTATTCACAAACGCGATCGATGATGGGACGATAACCCCAGAGGATGCTCAACTCATCCGGGCATATGCACGGGAATACCAGGCAGAGCTTCACGTTGGTGACCCGGCGTATTATAAAATCAGTTTTTGAATTGTAGGCGTTACGCAAACGCAGAATCAAGTAGAAAGATCTATATATTAAAATATACTATAATATATACAAATGTAAGAATACATCATGTGGTCAATAGGCTCCAAATTTCTGACTATCATTACATCAATTTATTAGTTGAAGCTACATGTGATGTGTCATGCGTTAAAGCGGCGGACTGTTATTCCTCAAATGGGATTGTTGTCACCCATGATACGTTCAACAGATTTCTCACAAGACAGGCCTTAACCCCAGAAACGTTGTGGAATGAAGTTGCACCGTATAAAGGTTCAATCTGGTCAATTCCCCACCAGTCTAACATCCTGTTTACTCCCTTTAAAGATGAGAATACCGGCCATTCGGGAACTCCCACCACACCAAAAGCGACGAATATCATATCCTCATCGATACATCGCCCAACAATATGGTATTTCTTACCCGGGACCAGTTTATCTTTCCATTCATCACCGATAATCATCCCATCAACCAACTATAACCTGATTCTATGTTACAAACTTATCCAGGTGGATCGAAGCTTTACAACGAAGGGTATCCGACCCGAACAGGTCTGGTAGAGTGAGTACCCTTCTGGACCAATTCGACCTTGCTTCCCATATAGGTCCACTCATGGTCACACCGATGGTATTTGACACGAATACATGTGATGAGCATACCTATGAGTTTGGATAACCTGGGTATATGGATCAGCTCCGGGTGGAAGGTGAAAGTATTACCCATGGGCAACTTTCAACGTAATTATCTGTTTTATTTAAAATACATCTTGTTAAAAAGAGAGAAATCAATTGGTTTGCCGGGTAAGGTGAGCGATAAGGGCTTTCGTATCGTTACCTTCCTCGAGATAATTTAGTTCCAGGGAGTTGGGAGTGATCAACTTTCCGAATGAAAAGCCACCCATGCTATCGGCCTCATAGAACTCCCCGTTCGTTGTGATCATCCCAGAGAAGTTCTCGTAGTATGTTTTTCCATCTATTCTTGGATACTCCTTTTTCCCAATAAATATCTGCCCTTTTTGTGCAGTGATGTTGAACGTTGCTGTAGGATAATGATTGAACCCGTCATTCGCTGTATAGCCATCTCCGGTTCCTTGCCATACACCCATCATATTGGGGATGTTCACATTCGTTGATACGGTTGGGATGCTGTCACCTGAGCTATAGTAGGGGCTTGGTTTGTACATCCACATGCAAGCACAGCAACGATGAATATGCTAAGGATAGCTAATATGAATTTTATGATTCAAGTATGGTCACGACAATTTAATAAAATCTAGCTTGATGATTCAACCTGGTATGCTATTGGTTCTGTATTTCCGGGCCTGTGTTGCACCCATTTTCCGGATGTGACATCCTTGTTCAGGGAATACGCTATAATAAATCGTTTCTTTATCTTGAGTTGGTAAAATCAGATCATATTCAACCGCAAGATCGATATATTTATATAT
>JBAXMF010000068.1:0-9264 GCA_037134435.1 Methanomicrobiales archaeon
CACGGAGCGATTTTATTACTTTTTCAGCATCGCTCCGGCTGTTCACAAAAACAATTGCCTTCTTCCCCGAAACGATCCTGACAAGGGAGGTGATGCGTCTCACTTCATCTGGTTCAACCGTAAATGAGAACTTCTTTTCACGCGGGGGGACAGGCACCCGGACAACTTCCTGGGCCCTCCCCGGTGCAGACAACCACCCGAGCACTTCCTCCGGGTTGCCAACCGTTGCAGAAAGACCGATCCTCTGCACATTCCTCCCGGCCACCTTGTCCAGCCGGTCGAGAAGGCACCTGAGGTGGACGCCCCGTTCAGATTCAACGAACGCGTGCACTTCGTCGATAACCACAAACCGGAGGTTTCGAAGGTCAGCCGTAAGATTCCGTTCAAGCATGAGGACTTCAAGGGACTCCGGGGTGATCATCAGGAAATGTGGGGGCTCCCCTGCCGCCCATACTCTGTCCCCCTTCGGCACATCGCCGTGCCATTTCTGGACAAGAAGACCTGTCGGAACGGCAAACGTGAGGAACCGCCCTTCCTGGTCATTGATGAGCGCTTTTAACGGGGAGATGTAAACGCATGCGACCCCGCAACACCCCTCTTTTAACATGGTGTCGGTGACCGGGATCAGCGCGGCTTCGGTTTTCCCCCCGGCCGTTGGTGCGAGGACCAGCACATCACCCCCTGACCATACCGCCCGGCAGGTCTGTTCCTGCACATCACGGAGCTCACTCCATCCGAGACGCTGCAGGAGTACTGACTGGAGCGACTCGTGCAACCCCTCATACACAGAAGACACGTTACTTCACCATTTGTCGGACTTAAATATCTGTTTTCGGGAGGGACCGGAAAAAAAGATCACGTCTGCCACATATCCTTGCGGGTCAGCGAACGGGAACATTGTCCAGCCCGGGGGGTGCAACAGGTCCACGAAAAAAAACGTATAAATACCAGCACCTCCGATTGTATGATTAGGTAAACTCATGTCTGTAACTACAGGAATTCGAAGTGCATCATCCCTGAGTGCGGACTTTTTCTTCTTCTTTAGGTAGGGGATCCGGCAGCTCCGCCGGTTCCCCTGCAGTGTTTCTCCAAAGTTTACCGTGAGGTGTAATAATGCTTGGAATCAATGACCCCTGGATATTGCTCGGTTATGGCCTCTCAATCGGCCTGGTACTGGCATGTGTCGTATATGGCCTTCTGAACTGGAACAAGGGAGGGGACACCTGATATGGCAGTAAACAGCCTTATCCTCATCGCGGTAACTGCCATTTATGTTGCAGTCATGTTCTACCTCGGCTGGCTTGGTTATAAAAAGACAAAAACCTCCGAAGACTACATGGTTGCCGGGAGAGAGGCACACCCGATAATTATCGCCCTGTCCTACGGGGCCACGTTTATCAGCACCTCGGCTATTGTCGGGTTCGGGGGGCAGGCAGCAAACCTCGGTATGGGACTGATCTGGCTTACCGTGCTGAACATCGGCCTGGGTATCCTTCTGGCCTTTGTCATATTCGGTAAGAAGACCAGGGAAATTGGACAGAGGCTCAAAGCGGTCACATTTCCGGACCTGCTCGGAAAAATTTACCAGTCCCAGTTTATGCAGGTTGTTACAGGATTGATCATCATTGTAGGTATGCCGCTGTACACCGCGGCCGTGCTGATCGGCGGGGCACAGTTCATCCGGGAAACCACATCGGTCTCGTACAGCACATCACTCCTTGGATTCGCCCTGATCGTTGCCGTGTACGTAATATTCGGCGGACTGATCGCAGTGATGTACACCGATGCGGTCCAGGGAGCCATCATGCTCGTCGGGATGACCATCCTCCTGGTGGCAACGTACCTCCTCCTGGGTGGCGTGAGTGTAGCAAACAGCAGCCTTACCGCAATGGCCCCCCTTGTCCCGGAAAACCTTGCAAACGGTGGAATGACCGGCTGGACAACGATGCCCGTTTTTGGGTCTTCCATATGGTTGACCGTGATTACGACCCTGGTCCTCGGGGTAGGGATCGGTGTGCTCGCCCAGCCCCAGCTGGTTGTCCGGTTTATGACAGCCAAGAACAACAAGTCCTTAAACAGGGCAGTACTCATCGGGGGTCCCTTCATCCTGATGATGACCGGGGTGGCGTTCACCGTTGGTGCCCTCACGAATGTTTATTTCTACCAGACTCTTGGTAAAATAGCCGTGCAGGCAGCACCCGGCGGTAATGTGGACACGATCATCCCCCTCTTCATCAACCAGGCACTGCCGGAATGGTTCGTGGTGCTGTTCATGGTAACGCTGCTGGCTGCGGCGATGTCCACGCTGAGTTCGCTCTTCCATACAATGGGGACCGCACTGATATGCGACCTCTGGGGGAGGGGACGCAAATGTGCATTGTCGATGAGGGCCAACCAGGTCGGTGTGCTGATCATGATCATCGCAAGCGTGATTATTGCATTCCTGATGCCCGGCAGTATCATCGCCATCGCCACCGCGATGTTCATGGGGTTATGTGCGTCCGCATTCCTCCCGGTATTCGCGGTAGCAGTTTATGCCAAAAAGCCAGATCTAACTGCAGCTAAGGCCAGTTTGATCACAGGTGCGGTCGTCTGGTTTATCTGGGCACTCTTCATCAATACCCGGTATGCATCAGTGTACGGGCTGTGCAAGGCACTTACCGGTAAGGCCAGCCTTATTGGACTCCCGTGGGCAGCAGTTGATCCACTGGTCATTGCACTCCCACTCTCTGTTGTGGTCATTGTAATATTACAATTCTATGCAGACCGCAGAAATGGAGAAGCAGCTCAGCCCACTCCGGCCGTATAGTGAAATACCAGGGAATACCGGCCCATTTTATCTTTTTGAGCATAATTTAGAGGTTGTAAAGTGCGTTTCTACTCGCGGGCATTCATATATCTTTTGGGTTAGATATGGCAACCTGAACGGGTACTTCTCTAACCCGACCCATTTTAGTATTTTATTACCTATTCTGGTATAGTATATGAGTGTGAAGTCCCGGGACCAACCCGGGGTATTCCCCAACAAAAGACCCAAACGGAGATAAGAGATGATAAGGATAGTATTGGTCGCAATCGGTATCGCATTCTGTATCATGTCGTCATTAACACCACCCGTATAGATTGTACCTTTTGTACCATATTGTCATCACGAAGGAACCATTCAGCACCAGTATCATCTTATCCGCAAGTCAAACGGGTCTCATTCCGCAGATCTAAACAGCAACTACAAAAAATCTGCACCGGCCCGTGCAATTGCGGAAAGCCGGACCTCCTTCCGGGGCTTCCAGTCCATCAGCAGCTAACGTTCAACCATTCCATGCATTCCGGCTTAACACCGGCAAACCTAACCAATTTTTTTTATCATTTTCAAAAGGGAGTGTGACCCGACCTGTTCACACAGAATTCCTGTTCCCTGACACCCATACGTATACTTCCACGAATACTCAAGGTACTGCACCCCCGCAATTTAGCCAGGAATACTCATGGAATTCATTTACTGAACTCTCTTTCAGATATCAGTCCTTCTCTCTTCTCCTGTACCTCAATGAAACGCTGAACACAACGATCATGACAACAGAGATCATCGCTGCTGCCTCAATAAGAATTGTAAATACGGAGCTCGTCGGTTGGAGGGGGAGTGCAGGGGGATTCGGTGCCGGTGCATATGATACTTTAGGTACAGGATTGGCAGGCGGTTGGTCTGGTAATACGGATTCCTGGGATACAAAACCGGATTGCCCGTCATTACTTGGGGCGTTCATTGCAGCCCCATCCTGAACTATTCCTGACTGGCTGCCTTTTGAGGCATCTGGTTCTGGTACTGAGGTCACCTGGCTGCCACTGCCGCCGTAACTCCCGCCTCCGCCACCACCTCCGCCGCCTCCACCAGTATTACCGGTTGGGGTGATTCTGGAAGAAACACTCATATAGAATAACTGGAGGGGATTTCCTGATCCATGGAGGGAGCTTATGACAAATGTGGACAAGCCACGGGGTGAATCCGCCATGAAGTAATCAAGGTTTTCTTCGCTGTTATTTCCGATGAATATCGTCGGAAGGACTTCAAGCCCTCCATCATTCGCCTTCCGGAGGACATAGACCGCATTTCTCCCGCCGTTATCCTCTACCCATGATGAATTTACTGAAAAACGAAGGGTCACGTTGCCTGCAGGTTCAATTCCCGGGGTATCAACCTGGACAGAATATATAGAGCCGGATATCCCGACGAAACCTGCATAATCGATCGCACGGTTGAATGCAAGGAGGTCACTGGGAGTAATGCCATCCCAGCTGGTGGTTTCCAGTTCTCCCTGAATCGGAGTACTCTTCAGGTTTAACGTTATATTGAAGTTTGAATCAGGTATTACAGTACCACCGGGGCTCCCACCCTGTATATCCCTCGTGGTTACTTCAATATCAGAAATATTTCCTACAATAAATCCTTCCGGCGTCAGGGTGAACCCCTCATTACCACCAGAATATAGGACAATCTCCTTAATCCAGCTTTCAGAGAATAGATTCAATTCAAGGGCGTTGTTACCGGGCCTTATGAAATAGGAGCCCACAAACTGGGTAATGTTGAGAGCTATCGATTCCGTGCCTTCTTTCTTAAATACAAGCAGGCCATCGAGTCCTGATGTTGATGTTGTATGCGAGGCGGGAAGGACAACAATTTGGTTCTCTTTAGCAACTGAAGTATTTCCGAAATCATTAGCAACCATTAAACGAGGGGAATATACACCCGGTTCCTGGTAGGTATGGAGCGGACTGGTGGAATTATCATGTCCCCCATCGCCAAAATCCCATGACCAGTTTACCGGGGAGCCGATCGAAAAATCCACGAACTGAACGGTAAGAGGTGCCGGGCCGGAGTTAATATTTGTACCAAACCCGGCTTCCGGCGGTGACGCAACATTTATGAGATCTACTTTGCAAGTTGCATTCCGGTAAAATTGATTGTTTACCGTCAATGTCACGGAATAAAGGCCGGGATTTTCGTACGTATGGAGGACTTCCTGCCCGGCACCTTCCGTCCCGTCTCCAAAATCCCAGTTCCATGCGGTTGGTGAACCTGATGTGAGGTCCTTAAACCGGATAACCAGTGGTGAAGAGCCGATGGTTCGGTTTACCGAGAAATCCGCAACAAGCCTGTCAGCAGGAGAGCCGCGGGTGAACATGAAAACGTCAATTTTACCGAGGTCGTTACATTCCCAGACAATCCTGTCACCAGAAATTGAGGGGGCGATATTTGATGAATAATTCAAATCCGCGAGGGTGAGAAGAGAGACGGTTCGGTTCAGCCGATCAAAGAGGTAAACACTCCCGTATGCTTCGCTCATATCGACCCATGCAATAAGATTTCCATCTATCGCGGTTTGTGGATTGTTGTTAACTATTTTCTGGAGGCTAATTTTCTGGCTTTTATTTTCCGGGATAGAATATTCAACAATATCCCACTCTCCTCCAAACCCATCAACGTAGACTATCCGATCACCACTGATTGAAGGGGCTTGCTGGCTGGCACTTCTCTCTGGAGATGTCAGCCTAATGGTAGTATTGGTGGATATCTGGTGGAACCATACAGAGTAAGTCCAGTCGGAATTATTCATTGCCTGCCATACGACATAATCGCCCGATATTGACGGGTAGCTGTTATCAAGGATTTCTGATACAGGTGAAATCACCGACGAACTGCTCGTTTGTAGATTATGAAGCACGATCCGCCCGTACCCGGTATCGAATTCGCTCCAGACAACATAGTCTCCTGAAATTGCCGGGAGCACCCTGTAACTCTGATCATCCGGTGATGTGAGACGAGAGGTTGTACCCGTATCGATCCGATAGAGATATATCCTATATACAGGGTCATCCTGGGCCTGGCCAGAGTACACCACGTAATTCCCGGATATGGATGGGTTGACATGGTCCAGGTTACCCGGTGAGGTTAAGGGAAGTTCGTTTCCCTCAGTAATGTTATACAGAACGATACCCGAGGTCTGGTTAACCGGGTCGACCGTACTCCAGACGATATTTTTCCCATCAATCTTCGGTTGATAACTATTCGAAAGAGAGGATGTCGATAGAAGTGTCAGGCTGCCAATCTCTAACCCGTGATAGCTGACCGGGGTCTCCGAAGAATTGTTTACAACCGGGAAATGGGTATCTTCAACCGATTCATTCGTCGTCACGTTCTCATTTTTGAGGGGAAAGCCATCTCCGTTATTCACCTGGAATGAATTGTTGAGAGCAGGCGTGGTATTCCCGGTTTTTGGATCATCCTGTCCCCGGGTGTCCGATGTGTTAATCAAGGAGGTTACATTTTCAGCAGGGGTTACCAGGAAAATTGTCTGATTGATTGTTGTGATATTTCCCAGGCTCTCATTAACAGGGCCCAATGATTTCAGGGAACTACTTAAATTCTGATCCCCTGCTCCGGCAACATATCCACCGGATACAGCGAGGACCAGCAATAAAGCCGTAATCTTCAACGCACAATGGAACAGCTTTTGTTTCTTCGCTTCGAAAACCCAAATTCGCATTTTTCATCACCGTCTGCCTGTGATTTCCTGGGACTCACTCTCAAAATAAAACGGGGAAATTGAAGCCCTAATTACCAGGTAACCCAGCCGTATTTTTCAAAGTTTGCCTTAAATATTTCTTTATCAAGCCCAAATACGCCTGGCAGGGTAGATAAGTTATAATCTACCGCGGGTCTTGGTCCCCCTATAGCCGCTCCACCTAAAAATCTCTGATCATTGACCGAAGTCCACGTTCCCAAAAATACTCCATTGACCCCTGCACCTGGTTTGGTAAGATTGTGGTTCCTTAAGATGATATACGGGTCCTGTAATCCAAGGATCGAGTAGCTGTGTTTCGATTGAAGACCATTGCCGGCTGCAGTTGTTGTGATAGCAACAGTGGGGTACCGGGTCTTTTTGCTAGTACATATGGCGTTGATTTTTGCCACCACTGCACTCCCGTTCGCATCGTTGATTGTCATAAACGAGGTCTGACCTGGATCAACTCCGCTAATTTCCGCCAATGTCGTAATCGGATTATAGGTAGGGAATTTGGTTAAATCACGATGAGATGAGATATTACAACCCAATTCCTGAGGAAGTCCGTTATAATTTGGAGGTATTGGCATAAAGTTGGCATAGGCCTTTTCGTAAATTGCAGGCCAGGTCTCCCCCGTTTCTACGGACCGTGCCCCAACAGGGCTCATGCATACTGTATTGTCTACTGCAGATACATCCTTTCGTACTTTCGCTCCCGTATGCCAATCCCAGAAAGTAAAATTAAACGGTGATGCCTTATTTGGAATATTATCATAATTGACCCATGCAATTGATGATAATGCAGAAATCAGATAGCAGTTACCAACCGAATCCCCTTGTTTGGGATCGGAATATCTCGCACCATTTGCTCCGAGATAGGTTCCATTAAGCGAATAATAAATACACATTCAGATCATCTCCAATACTACGTCCGGATCAATGAAGGTTAACACAGCAGACGGATTTCTTGGCAATGAATGAATTCCGGACCATGGCTTCATCAATCACACACTTCTCCCAACCTGTTTTTACTCGTTCATTTCCAGGACATCATTGGGGGAATCGATGTAATTTTTTCTAAATCCCACCTTCCGCTTGTCAGGGTGATGTCCCCCTAATATTGCAACGACTTGTCGTGAACATTGCTGCAAAATTACCGGTGACAACCTCATAACCCCCGTAATGAGATTCCTGAATCCTGTCAATACAGTAACAGGTTAATTGAATAGTGATATCAGGCTCTAATAAATTTTATGGAAATTCTTAATAAAAAAAGGTAATAATAGAGAAATTTTCATCATTTATAGTGTTCTGATAGGAATTATCGGGACCCACAATTTCCACGATTTCAATACATTGTAAATTAACAGGATGTGCTGTTACAAAATCGAGAAAGCCCCGATAATTATCAGTTTTATTGAAAAATGGTTTAATGTGCGCGTTTTATCATGATGAAACAGGAAAGAACACCATAATATGTGTTGCCGTCCGCATTTTCAAATTTGTTCCATTCAGAACGGTGCCCGATAAATAATCACCGTCACATTATCCCTGGAAGTCCGGAGTGCATCATTGACAAATCCGGATACCAGTTCGGAAAGGGACGCTTTTTTATTCGCCTCTGTAATGACATCTTCATTAACATAGTCATGGAAGCCATCACTTGACAGGAGGACCAGGTCCCCGGGTTGCAGGGTGCAGTGATAGATATCAACAAGGAAGCTGCTCCCGAGGCTGTTGATGATCATCGCCCTGAGTGGATGGCGCCTCGCATCTTCCTCAGAAATCTGGTGGGTATCGACAAGAGACTGGACGACTGAATGGTCTTTTGTCCTGAAAAGGACCCGCTCCCGGATATGATATGCACGGGAATCGCCGGTATTTGCGATTACCGCGATGTTACTCCGGATAAACGCAGAGACCATCGTGGTCCCCATCCCTTCCTTCTCATTCTCGGCCCCGGCCTCTATTGCAACATGGGCAGATTTAAACGAGTCTGATAATAATTTTCCAATCTCATCCTGACTCATACCGCAATGGTATCGGTCCGAAAACTCCTTAGAGAGCGTGGAGACTGCAAGTGCCGATGCCACTTCTCCCGCCCTGTGGCCCCCTATCCCATCAGCTATAGCAATAAGATAGCCATCGCCTGCTTTCTCGGCCAGCATGGCATCTTCGTTGTTACTTCGTTTTCCTGTGCAGGAGGTCCCGACAATGGTCCCATTGAGACTGATCGTCTCATCCATCATTCCACCACCCCATTCCCTTCGAACATATGCTCATAATCCCGGGTATCAGGTTGTGAACCAAGGAACTTTTTCAGGTCGAGCAGCAGCAGACGGACAGACTGGTACCGGTCTTCGGGTTTTTTTTGCAGGCATTTTAAGATGATTGGTTCGAGTGGCCGTGCCAGGGGGTTCACTTCAGACGGCGGCACCGGCATCCTCGAAATGATGGCGTTGCTGACATCCGCAAGGTCATCGCCGGGGAACAGGAGTTTTCCGGTCACGAGTTCGTAGAACACGACCCCGAGCTGGTAGATGTCAGTCCGTTCATCAGTCTCGCCAAATCTTCCGGGCGAGATCTGCTCGGGTGCCGCATAGGCAAGCGAGAAACCTGCAACCGTCGGCATGGCTGATGAACCGATAAGACGGCTCATCCCCCAGTCACTGATCTTGGGGACACCGTGACGGTCAATCAGGAT
>JBAXMF010000069.1:0-9101 GCA_037134435.1 Methanomicrobiales archaeon
CTGCTTCTTCATCGCAAGCGAAACCAAGTAGGGGACGTTACGCCCCGTGCCTACATACAGGTCTCCCTTGAACTCGGAAACGGACCATGCATAATTGTTCTGCGGGTCCCCGAAACCGCCATCGCTTATCTTGATAAATTCCGTGCCGGACGCCATTGTTTCAGCGGATACAGCGGTGCCAGCCAGGAAAAATAAGCAGAAAAATAGTGCAAGGTACCAAATTCCGGTTGTTTTTTTCCAGTTACGGTTACAGTTCTTCATGTGAGCCTTTCCCTCCCGGTACAGGGCAGCTCCTCTGTGCGGATTTTCTGGTTTTGGTCTCTATGATTTCCTGATCTTTTAGCAATGGAGCACACAGACTCATGCGTGTACTGGTATCATGCGCACCCGCTCTCCTTCACGAGCGAGCTGCAGTCCACCTGCACTTCCTGCGAATTCCCGGTGAAATGATCCATTCACATCACCATTTATGTGCAGCCATTCCTGGTCTTTTGTGACCAACTCCTACCTGGTACTGTCTCTTATCCGCACTGTTTCGTGGTTGCCACCTTGACCGAAAACAGATAAATGGTACTCTTTTACTAATAATATATATAATTTTGTGTGATTGAAGGACCAGAATCACGTATTTCCGTCATTGGGGTGAGGGTTGACCCTATTTTTTTGGGTGTGACGATTTTATTAAATTTGGCGAATAATAACCATTGATTGTAGCATATCATTTTCCATTCCCACTCCTGTTCTGCAAGAACTGCATCAATTTTTCCGGGCCAGGAATTTAAGGAAGACCTCGGCATGGAGTACTAAAAAAATTTCAGATAGGGGTCCTGGGAGCCGATCATAATGGATCGTTACCAACAATTTTTTTGGAATACACTCTCACATTCCTGAATTGGTTACAAAAAAAGATGGGAATTCATCTGTTAGCGACTTTAAAACTTCATGGCAGATTTGACGAATGCCTGCCAATTCTGCACCACTCAAATCCCGGTCCATTCGTTTTGGATCGCATGCCGTCCAGCCCAATGAATGATACCTGGTCATTGCCACGTAGGCATCGTTTAATCCTGGATCAATGTGGGATCTACCACTGTTGTTGCTCATAGAAAGGACCAGGTCTTTTCGGCTGAATTCGTTTCTCATGGTATCAATGATTACAATTTCATTCCACCACTGGCGGAAGACTATTTTTTTATTTATATCAATGTACGGGGGTCTGTCATCTAATGGTGCATAATATGTGCCTTTTGATTTACTGCGATTTACTGGTCGATTTAAACCAACCAATCGATGTGTTGACATTGCGGTGCCGTTATCGATGGATGATGCCGTGCTGTAAAATTTAATATCTTTTTTTCCCAGGGATGTCAATAGTGAGGTAGATTGACGAGTGTCATGCAACAATACCCGAATTGTTGTTGCGATTCGTTTTGCTTCGCCCTTAAAACCTTTATCATAGGCATCAGCAGATCGTTGTAAAAATCCAATTTGTTCTTCCAGATACCTGAGCAATTCTTTGTCTGATTGTTTTACACTCAATTACATTCCCGTTACTAAATTGATTATATCTTGAGATTAAACCTCCATAGACCTGACTCTTAAATCAAACGTCTTCCCCCGGATACATTGCCGCTTTCCGGTTCCTGCCATCCCGCACCGCCAACACCTGTTGCAAAGGAACAGAGTATTGAGAAGGATACAATTCATTTCCGGCCTCATTTTTTTATTCTTTCATCACTAGCGGTTTTTAGTCCAAAAATAATTACGGATATACAACCCCGTACGCGGACTATTTATAGCACCAGCTCATAATTTCAAATGCCCTGCAAAGGGACGAGGTGAGTTATGCTTTTTATTGCATTGGTAAAATTCAAAACAAAGCTGAGCAAAGAAGTTGTTGCCCAGAACCTGAAGGATATAGAGGCTGACATGAAAGGACAAGTTCGATACCTGGGCATCTACTGGACACTTGGAAGGTACGATACGGTAATCCTCTTTGAAGCCCCGGACGAAAAAGTAGCAATGAACCTGGTCTTAAAACGAGCGGACCGGATGGAAATTGAAACGCTCGTGGCCATGCCAGCAGACGAAGGGAGTCCGTATGGACCCGTCTGACCCCCCTTGTTGTTTGATTCGATACAGGATAATTCTTTTTTCCCTCTTGGCCTCTTTTTCCAGCCCGTACTGAATAGTTTTTCGGTAAATATTTTAAAAAAATTCATATCTAAAAAAAGAAATACTACACACCCGTGTCCGATGAGGACAGGATTGATAATGATGTATTTTGTCGCACTGGTGAAATTTTAAAAAAATCAGACTAATACGGTTGTTGCTGAAAACCTAAAACGAATAAAAACAGAAGAAACCAAGGACGGGGTAAAAGTCCACGGTATTTACTGGACCCTTGGCAGATACGATTCTGTTGCGATATTTGAGGCCCCTAATGAGAAAATAGCGATGAAAATGGCTATTCGTCGGGCAGATGATATGGACATAGAGACCCTTCTTGCAATACCAATGGAAGAAGCGGAGAAGCTTGTGGAGTAGAAGTAATAATTGTTCTTTTCCCATCGTGCCAGAGATCGGGTCCAATCCCAATACCATTTTTGGTTGGGCCGGGTGATGCCCCTCACCTTTTTACAAGGGTGACCGGCAGCGGTGCAAAATGAGAGCGTTGGGTCAGTTGCCCACGTTCGGGTACATACCCTCATATGCGGCCCGACATCGATCTTGTCACTGAACCGGCATATATTCCTCTCGACTCCACCGTTTACCGGCAATCCCGACCTGGGATGTCACTCTTGTAATGGGAAGAGTAATACTCCGGAAATTCCCTTTTTATGAATGGCAGGCTTTTTTTTAATTACTGCGGCTTGTCTTTGTTTTGTTATACAACTGCCCAATTGCACCTGTCTTAACAGGCAGTTCTTATCAAAACAAGATAATATATCGGAGTAATTCATTACCGTTTGATTTCAATCTCGGTGTACAATGTGGGATTGTACTCCTTGTGCTTCTCGTGTCTTCTCTTGTGCACAGAATGTACACAACCCTCCTATATGCAGCCTTATACAGTGACTTCGACACCCGCGACCACCCTGCCTTCGCCCGCCATGACGACCGGGACCTGGATTACCTGAACATGAAAAGCGAGGCGACCACGCTTGCCGCTACATTCGCCAGAAATATCGGCGGGAAGGCACTCTCCGCCGTACTGATGGAAGGGCTGAACTGTACCGCCTTTAAGACTATCCGCGGCCAACCCTTGGGCTTCAAAGTAAACAACGACATCCGGACCTACGTTTGCCACACCTGGAAATCACTTTCCCCGTTTATCCCTAAAAATCGGATAAATCCCCCTATTTTACGCCCGATTTAACGAAAGGATACCCACAAGAGGGTATCATAACACCACCCCAACTTGTATAATCCATTCTCGTTCGTTTAAATCGCCCGCATTTGGCTCCGATTGGGTTAGATACCGAATACGGCTAAATTGGGCGATTTTCCCAAAATTCAATTGAAATCTGGCCTTTATTTCCGTCTTATCCCTTTCCGGAGTATGTAAACCACACCATTTAGACCTTGGAATGTCCGCTTACTGGATATTTTTCGGACAGAAGTGGAGCCTGGAGGAAAACCGTAATAATTACCAATGGTATCTCATAGGAGAAGAGACATGAGATGTCTTATCAATAGGACGGGCGATTTTACCTGGTCCTATCTTCAATGGTCCTTCGGACCTCAGCTTCAAGATTACGCAAGGGAGAAATTCTTTCGCGAAGCCCGCAAAGGCATCGGATAAGAGACTCCGATAGTGTGGCCCCGCTCTTTAAGGTTAGGTAATTAAGTGAGGGAGGGGGGATGTCGGTCGCATGGTGAAATAATGCTGTGTGAAAATGCAAGCGGCCCGCGAGGGATGTGAACAAACCAGGGATAATTTTGAATGGTCTGAATCCGTTAATCGATTCAAAGATCACGATATTTTTTTATTGCATATGGGCGACGAGTGGAAAGTCCTTGAGAAAAATATCATTTTTTGAATAGCTGGGGTCTAGGGGACAAGACCTTCATCATGATGGCGTGCAGGTACAAAAAAGACGAACTAAAAATGGAATATTCATTTGCTCTGCACTACAATAAGGTCCTTTCGAATGGATGTGTCACTTACTATTGAACCTTTTCCATCATTTTTCATCACCGTTAACGTGACCGTGTAGGTGCCAGGGAATTGATAGATATGGTCTTGGTTTGGTCCTGGCCTGGTGATCCCGTCACCGAAATTATAACTGTAGAAGGTTGGTGAGCCTGTTGACTGATCGGTAAATTTGACCGTAAGCGGTGATGTTCCCTGCACCGGGCTTGCGGTGAATTTCGCAACAGGTGGTATGAATGGAACGCTGTTCACCGTAACAACGTTCTTTTTCGTCATGGTGCTGCTCTTCATTGAAAAGGTAGTCCTGTCGAATGCCATGATTGTCAGGGTGATATCATAGGTCCCCGGGAACTGGTACAGGTGGACGGAATTTGGACTTGTCCCATACAATCCATCACCAAAATTGTATAAATAGAAAATTGGCTTACCACTGGATTTATCCGCACATTCCACTGCCAGGGGGGCAGTACCGGAGACGGGTGAGACGGTAAAGTCGGCATAAAGACCAGGGGACCTGACACTAATGTATTGGGATTTTTTCAGGGTCGAGGATCCATCAGCATTCGAAGCCGTGAGTGTCACATCGTACGTTCCGGTGTTCTGGTACAGGTGGGAAGGATTCTTTGTGGTCACGTTAGCAGTCCCATCGCCGAAGTTCCAGTTCCAGCTGGTCGGATTGCCGGAACTGGTGTCAGTGAACTCAACCGTGAGGGGGGCCTGGCCACTTGTGACATCCGCGGTAAAGGCAGCCACCGGGGCTGATGGGGCCGGTTCAGCACTGTAAATGAGCACCCGGTTAATGTTCTTAATCGAGACGCCCATTGCACTCGGTAGTCCCGGCTGGTAATAATACCAGAATGCCTCCGGATAGGTCTCATGCATGTCCCAGACCCCGAATACGTTGAGTCCCCACGGGTTGACAGCGGTGTTGGCAAAATTAATATTGCGCATCCCCTCGCTGTACGAGTTGTTCACATAACCCTGGTCAGCCCGGTACCAGGTCAGCACAATCGGCCCGGCACGAGGTGCCGGGGAGTAGACGCTGGAATATGAAAAAGGCCTGGACAGTCCATCAGAGGCCATGAGTGTTACATTGTAATCCTCGGGGGACATGCCACCTGCGAGGTTGCATAAATCCTGGATGTTCGTCCCTTTGACCGCTCCCAGATCTTTTGTTAATATCGCGGGATCGTTTTCTTCGGGGTTCCACTTATCAGGGATGCTCGCATTCATTACCGGACCCTGGTGGTAATAATGGGTAACTCCGTCCCCGTAGACAGGCAGGTTCGCCTGCATCCACTGGAAGTCGACGGTCCTCTGTCCCAGGATGGTCCTGCCATCATTTGCGTATTTTATAACGGTAACCGATATTGTCCCCGGTGATATGACACTTATATAGTGCGATTTTTTCAGGGTCGAGGATCCATCAGCATTCGAAGCCGTGAGTGTCACATCGTACGTTCCGGTGTTCTGGTACAGGTGGGAAGGATTCTTTGTGGTCACGTTAGCAGTCCCATCGCCGAAGTTCCAGTTCCAGCTGGTCGGATTGCCGGAACTGGTGTCAGTGAACTCAACCGTGAGGGGGGCCTGGCCACTTGTGACATCCGCGGTAAAGGCAGCCACCGGGGCTGATGGGGCCGGTTCAGCACTGTAAATGAGCACCCGGTTAATGTTCTTAATCGAGACGCCCATTGCACTCGGTAGTCCCGGCTGGTAATAATACCAGAATGCCTCCGGATAGGTCTCATGCATGTCCCAGACCCCGAATACGTTGAGTCCCCACGGGTTGACAGCGGTGTTGGCAAAATTAATATTGCGCATCCCCTCGCTGTACGAGTTGTTCACATAACCCTGGTCAGCCCGGTACCAGGTCAGCACAATCGGCCCGGCACGAGGTGGTGGGGAGTAGACGCTGGCATATGAAAAAGGCCTGGACAGTCCATCGGAGGCCATGAGTGTTACATTGTAATCACCCGGGGACATGCCGCCGGCGAGGTTGCATAAATCCTGTATGTTCGTCCCTTTGACGGCACCCAGATCTTTTGTTAATATCGCGGGATCGTTCTCTTCGGGGTTCCATTTATCAGGGATGCTTGCATTCATTACCGGCCCCTGGTGGTAATAATGGGTAACTCCATCCCCGTACACCGGCAGGTTCGCCTGCATCCACTGGAAATCGACAGTCCTCTGGCCCAGGATGGTCCTGCCATCATTTGCGTATTTTATAACCTGCACGGATGTAGTAGCTGGGTTAGGAGTGAACTGTTTCAGGGTGACAGATGCTACTTTCTTGACAGAGTTTGTCACCGACACATTCTGTCCAACAAGCCGGAGAGGCCAGCTGGGATCAGTTGTGCTTAAATGTGTCCCATTGAGGGTGTTGGCAACGATGTAATTTGAATTCCGTATGGTATTCCGGCTGTCGATCGTGTAACTATCTCCCCCCGCACCAGCGACGCTGATATTGTAACCGGCAAGTGCCTTTGATTCATTGTAGGACTGCTTCGAGTGCTGGTCCGCATCATCGACGTAGCCGCAGAGGAACCAGAGCGGCATCCCACCCCATACCTGTCCACTACTATCGGTATAGGTCGTGCTATGTTCAGCACTGAACTGGCAGGCAAGCGCATCCTCAAAGTATGTTTTACTTATGGTTGCATTGATCCCACCGATATCCCGGCCATCCAGTTCAAGGCTCCAGTCTGATTCAGGTGAACTGTAAACCCGAACGGTAGTGACGAATTTGGCAGAAATTCCTGCGCATGACGGGTACTGTATACCATTCTGGAAATTATAGTGCCAGTACGCGGGAGGCAATGTTTCATGCATATCCCACTGCCCGTAGACGTGATCACCTTCCGGCATGAAGAAAAGGCGAATCCCGTCACCATAATTCGGTACATACTTCCCGTCGCCCCACCATGCGAGGATGGCATCACCCTGCCGATCCTGGACCGCTGGATTTGTATAAATTGACGAGTAGGGAAGTGGCAGTTCCAAACCGTCACTCGAAACAAATGTAATCTCTGTTCCGGATCCCATTCCCCCGACAAGCTCCACAAGGTCCTTAACTCGTGTTCCTTTTACAACATTTGATATCTTGAACCCACCCGGGTATGTCTCTTCCGGGTCCCAGAGATTCGATGGGTCCATGGTCAGGCCTTCGAATTTATAGGTGGTGACCCCGTCCCCGATGACCGGTAGGTTTGCCTCCATCCATGGGTAGGTCACGTTCGTCTGGTTGATGATAGTGATACGGTCCGGTGCGTACTTGATGATATGGACTGGTGGATATGTTACCGGTGTCTGGAAATCAGTAAGCTGAATTTGAACGATATTTCCTACACTGTTGGCTACAATCACGTCGTTGCCGACCAACCTGAGCGGGTACGGCGGATGAGAACCGGTAGTCGGGAGCGGTGCACCGTTCATCGTGTCTGCGACGATGAAGTTGTCATTTTTACCTATCTGCTGGCTCGTAAACTCCTTCTCGTACCCGTCACCGGCTTTTACGATTACCTTGTAACCGGCTAACGCTGCGGCATCGTTGAACCCGTTAGGACCGTGCGGGATCCGGTCATCTACCCAGCCCATAAGTCGCCAGAGCGGGACCCCGGTATACACGTTACCTGTTGTATCCGTATAGGTGGCGTCATGGCACGAGGCCCAGTATTCGAACTCCGGTTGTGGGATCACGGCACTAATCTTACCGACGAGTTGCAGTTGCCAGTTTCCCGGTGGGAACTGGTCCGGCAGCCCTTCGAGGCTGATCATGGTGATGTTGCCGATGCGTTGTGACCCTCTCGTAGTCGAAGGTCCGACAAGCTTGAGAGGGGCTTCCGATCCGGTAATCGGTACACCATTCATCCTGTACGCGACGATGTACCCATCATTGCGGGCCACATCGGAACTGATGAATGTGGCATTATAACCGTCTCCGGCGGAGACCCGGACGGTATAGTTCTCCGCGGCCCGCGTATCGTTGAAGGTGAAATGGTCTGTCGTCTCAATATCATCCACCGCCCCCACGAGGTCCCAAAGAGCGACGCCCTGCCAGACGTCATTATTGCTGTCGGTCCACGTCACGTTATGTTTGCAGGCGATCGCATCCACAAAATAGGCTTGTGTGATATTGTCCGTGACCTCACCTTTCATGGTGAGTGTCCATGCCGTTACTGGCTTCGGAAGCCCGGTAAGCTCGATCTTTGTGATATTACCCACCTGCTGGCCTCCGAAGGTGGCAGATCCCTTGAGGTGAAGTGGCCAGCTGAGTTTACCACTGGTCGTGTTCCTTGGTAGTGGCTGCCCGTTTAAGGTATTCGCCACGATGTATCCGTCATTCCTTGCAATATTCTGGCTTGAAAGTGTTGTGTCCCAGCCGTCCGCACTGATAACCTTAACTGAGTACCCCTGTGCGGCGATAGTGTCATTGAAATTAAAATGATACGGTCCCACATCAGGGTTGTCATCTACCATGCCAACCAGGAACCAGAGCGGCACTCCACCCCAGGTGTTGTTGTCCGTATCGGTCCAGAATACCTGGTGACCTGAAGACGGGCAGGCAAGTCCCTGTTCAAAGTACGTCTTTGTCACGCTTCTACTCTGGGCGCCAACGAGGGAGAGAGTCCAGTCCGAAATGGGGGGTTGTCCGCTAATGTTCGCCTTTATCTTGACAACGGCCGTGGCATTTTCCGGTGTAACCGGTTTCATTCCGTAATAATAGTTGACCTGGTCACCATTTGACAGGGATTTCAGGTTCAGTCCATCGGTTGCGGGACTGCCGTAATCGTCAAGGGTGACGCCGTTGACCTGGCAGATCCAGGTAAGCCCGGCATTTTTGTTGTAAAGATATTGCCCAATGCCGTCGAGCATGAGAATACCTTTTGTCGCAAAATTCTTGTCTGATATATTGGACGAGAGCCCGACGATATTTGTTGCACTGTTG
>JBAXMF010000070.1:0-9099 GCA_037134435.1 Methanomicrobiales archaeon
CTTGTCAGGTCATGAGTATCTGGTGCTGGATACGCTAAAATAAATGGATATTCCTGATATCTGGTTGATAATTCCTCCCTGCAATCATGAAGGTAACAAGCCGGTTTCTTTGTGCTTCCTGGCAATATCATCTGCAAGACGGTCAAGATCCCTTGTACATGATTCTCCAGGCAATCCCTGCACAAGCACCGGGTCAAGCAATTCGGGTTTGATGTGTGTCAGCATGGCTTTCAATACATCGACTGTCTTACCTCCCCAGCCATAAGAGCCTATAATCGATGCAAATTTCACTTTGGGATGGAGCAAATTCGCAAGGTAGGTTGCATAGACAATCTGCGGGTGCGGGCCGAACAGGACCGTTGGGGTAGCGATGACGATAGTTGCAGCATCTACCAGTGCCATCGCGAGGTTGCCCGTATCGGTAACCGTCATATCAAAGGGCTTCACCGCAATACCTCGTTCAATTAATGCGCAGGTAAGATGGTCCACCATCTTTCGTGTACTGCCATGCATCGAAACATAGGGGATCACCACTTCATTCTTTACCGAATCTGACGTCCACTCCATGTATGCCGGGAGGATAAAATCTGGGTTATTGTGAACCGGACCATGACTCGGTGCAATGATATCAATATCCAGTGCTTTTACTTTTTCCAGGTGACCTTTGATGCTGCCCCGAAACGGCATCATAATCTCCGCATAATACCGTTTTGCTGCGGAATAAATAATTTTTTCATCTTTCATGAACAGGTCGCTGGTCGCATAATGCGTACCGAACAGGTCACACGAAAAAAGGACCCGGTCCTCCCTGAGGTAGGTAAGCATTGTTTCAGGCCAGTGTACCCATGGTGCAATGATAAATTCAAGAGTCTTATTCCCAAGAGACAGAGTTTCCCGGTCTTTTACTGTAATAAAACGGTCTTCTTCCAGGTCGAGGTGATGGAGAAGGAGTTCCTTACACTTCTCGTTTGTTACCACCTTTGAGGACGGAAACAACTCGAGGATCATCGGCAGGGACCCCGCATGGTCTTGTTCGGCATGGTTAATGATCACGTAGTCTATCGAATGAGTACCAAGACGGACCAGGTCAGACACCAGTTCCAGTTCTTTTGAAGGGTCTACCGTGTCAATAAGGGCAGTTTTCTGGCTTCCTTTAATTAAATAAGCATTATAACTCGTCCCATCGGGTAGTGGGACAAGCGCATCAAACAGGCGTCGATCAAAATCGAGCGCCGCTATCGAGTAACAGTCCGGAATTATCGTCCTGACAACCATTATTGCACTTCCTGTTCCATCAAGGTAAACTTTTCTTTTGGTGATCCACAGACCGGACAATGCCAGGTACCGGGGAGTGAAGTAAATGCGGTACCCGGGTTGATCCCTGCATCCGGATCTCCCTCTGCTGGATCATAGATATACCCGCATACCCGGCAAACAAATTTTTCCATCATACTCAATGTGCCTCCGATAGGTTCAATGGTCCCTCAAACGACTATGCAACCATAGGTCATGATCCGGATAAAAGAGTTTCGATTTGTGGAATTATTTTGGCAATATCGTGATTATATGGCAGAAATACCAATTTTATCCTGACGGTTTCACTAAAATTACGTGTATCCAATGGTATCGGGGCTGCCAGTACCTGGCATACCCGATTTTCAAAAATAAATCCCGGTGAACAGTTGATAATCGCATGATCTGCAATGGTGACCTGCCCTGTTATTGGATTTTTAAGGCCCCACAGGGTAATCCCACGATCAACTCAAACGGGTATCCCATTAGTATATAACATTCAAGGCAAGAATGGAAAGATGTGAGTGAGGGGATGCGATTGAATAGTAACCATTGGTTAGCTGCACTAGCAATTCTTGCATTATTGACAGCGGGATGTATGAGCACACCTGAAAAAGATAACACCCCGGTGCTTACCAAAACCACAGATCTATACGAGAAACTATCAATGTTTGATGGATACCTTGAACGGAGCCCGCAGGACTGGTATATTAACGGCTCCTTTTGCGGGTCAGGTTCGTGCAGGCAACAACTCCTCGCGAATAATGGTGACATCATCGAGGTCACTCTTACCAAATATCCCTCTGTTTCAGACGCGCAAAATTCTTTCAATGCAATAAAAAAGGCTCCTGGACTATATTCAGCCACTGCTGAAAAAATAGCTGATTCAGGATATGTCTGGCATAAAGGTAACCAGGGTGAGAGCGGATTCCTTTCCGGACAGACCATCGGGGTGGTTGATTACCTGTATGCGAAGGGGGATGCTAACGTTAACGAGTCTATGAACCTCGCAGTTATCCTTGCACAAATGATGGCAACGTAAACACTCGAGTTGCTTGGAATACGGGTACCAGGCTGACACAAATCTTACTACAAAAGTCACTAATTAAAGGGCGCTAGGCTTTTTTTTCATTTTTAACAATTTCGAAGGCAGGTAGATCGCATTTAAATTGTCGTGCACCCGACGCTACCCCATGACTGGAGAGACTGAGGCAATCAGGACGGTCGCGGGCCTGATGGTCCTCTCGGCAAGGACAGCCCCGAAAGCACGGGGCGTGGATGAAATTAAAACAAAAATTGTCACGGATATTGAATTAAAAAAACTTGCAGACGAGATGGTCGCCTTTGGTGAACGAAAGTCGGTTTCGTTTTTTATCAGGGATGGGTCATGCATGGCCATGAGCGATGCCTGTGTCCTTATCGGGGTCCGGGGAGCAGCGGCTGTTGGAGTGAACTGCCAGGGATGTGGTTTTCTCTCCTGCCAGGACTTCCTGGACGCATATGCGCGGAGAGATGACACCAGCACTCCGTTTGCCGGGCCCAACTGCATTATCAGGATTGCAGACCTGGGTATCGCCGTTGGCTCAGCCGTAAAGACGGCACAGGTGCATAATGTGGATAACAGGATTATGTATTCGGCAGGAGTTGCGGCACGTTCCCTTGGCTGGCTCGATGACTGCACATCGGTATATGGCATCCCACTCAAAGGATCAGGAAAGAACATATTCTTTGACAGATAACTGCAGACAAAGGAGATTTTAGCAAATGGCAATTATGAAGATACGCGGGGGGGACCTTGACCTCGTCGAATATGAATTTACATCGTTCTCTCCAGGTGAAAATATCAGGACACTTGGGTATGAAGGGACGTATTCACTCGTACCGGCCAACGATGTTATTACCGTAAATGCACCTGCCAGGATTCACTTAACGGTGCTGGATATGAACAGGTTCTCACCCGATCGCCCGGGTGGAGGTGGGATCGGGTTTGCAATCCAGGTATATTGTTCTGTGTCGGTCGAGTGTACCCCGGAGGGCCTCCTGATTGATTACTCGCGTGCGGCATTAATCCGGCATTTTGTTGCGGTGTTCCGGAAGACGGTAGGATATACCGGGGGATTTCGTATCCGGGCACGAGACCATGAGCATAAGCACGTGGGACTCGGTTCAACCAGTACAATTATGATCGCACTTGCAAAAGCACTCAACATATCGGTCGGGTCCCCATTGACCGATGACCAGTTGCGAAAACTTATTGGTTATAACTATGTGGAAGAAACCGCCGAAGGACGTATCGTACCTGGATTTGAGACGGGTGTAGGGCCCGCAGTGAGTATCCACGGGGGCATGGTGGTGATGGGAGATGAGTTGTCTTTAATTTACCATCACCCGTTTGCCGAGGGAAGTTACGTCTATATCGTTATTCCGCCAACCGATATCTCGTCCGCAGGGGACCAGGAATTTGATCTCCTGATGAATAAGGCAAGAGTACTCGATTACCGGGACCGGGAACTGAAAGCATACATGATCATGATGGATATGGTCCCGGCAATAGAATCGGGGGACCTCAAAAAAGTGGGAGACGTAATCTGGGAGATTGATTTTAGGGGTTCAAAAAGGGCAGAAGTGGAACACCACAGTTTCGCCATCTACCATTTCATGAGCCAACTCCGAAATGCAGGGTTTGAGTTTGTAGGTATGAGTTCGGTTGGGCCGGCAATCGCCATCATCACAAACCGTAGTGAGGAGTTTGTTGAGTCGTTACTTCGCCCGATCGGGCTGAAAACCGCAATCAGGACAACGGTCGATAACAAGGGGCTTAACGTGGTCCATTTACCCAAATAACCATCTTCACAACCAAAGTTTTTATCTTTTTCCCGCTATAGCAGGCATTTAACCGGAATACGGCCCTAATGGCACTCCTTTTTGATCAATCCGTTATTACGTACTCCCTTCTCTTATGGCTTTGATCAACCCTGCCACGAATACGATAATCGATATCACCGTCAGGATGATAAACAGGGTGATGAACAGGGAGAGGTTATCCCGAATAACAGGAATTGAGCCCAGGTAATAACCGGCCATTGTTAATACGACAGACCAGGTGATCGCACCTGCGACATTGTAAACGAGAAACCTCCGGTAGTCCATCGACACCACGCCTGCAAGGAACGGTGCAAATGTCCGGAGTAACGGGATGAACCGCGCAAAAAAAATTGTTTTCCCCCCGTACCGCTCGAAAAAACCATATGTACGGCTGATGTATTTTTTTCGGACTATTGCGGGGAAGCGTTGCTGGACAACCCGGAGGCCGATATGGTTACCAATCCAGTAGTTGAGTGCATCTCCGGCAATACCCGCAACGAGAAACGTGATAACCAGCAAAAGAATATCAAGACTTCCCATTGCCGCCACCATCCCGGCAACAAATAAGAGTGAGTCCCCGGGTAGGAACGGGGTAATTATCACTCCCGTCTCAAACAGGATCACGATAAAAAATATGCAATATACCCAGAGGCCATACGTATCAGTCATCAGGGGAAGGGTCGTATCAATATGAAATAAAAATTCTGGAAGACCCGGAAACATGGAAGTACTGTCTTATTTACCTGCGAATGTATTTGAATAAACAGGCATGGCGTTCCCAATGAAGAAAGAGCCAGGTAACCAAATGATTGGGACCCCATGGTGCCCCGTCTTTATCACCAGAGAATGGTCATATAAATAAGGATTAAGCAGGAGTATTTTTCGGATGCATGAATACAGCATTGCCTATGATATCTATGCAACGGCACGGAAAGCGGCACTCGAGCACCAGGCGATTCACGTAAAGCGGATATTTATCGATATCGGCGAGATGGCAATGGTTAATCCTGACCAGGTGGAGTTCCTGTTCCATGCAATAGCAGAAGAAGACCCTCTCTTTAAGGGAGTAACCCTCAAGACCCACACGATTTCCCCGGAAGTAAAGTGTACCTGTGGATATGAAGGGACCACCCTTTATGTCTGCCCGGTATGTGGTGCATTACCAGAACTTACAAAGGGAAAAGAAATCTTTGTCTCAAATATCGAAGTGGAGGTTGACTAACTCATGAAAGTCAATATGATGCACGGGGCGGGGGGCGAAGTGATGGGTGAACTACTTCAGGTCCTCACTAAGATTACCCATAACAACGCCGGTGGAATCGGGCTTGAATCCCTGGATGACGGTGCGGTATTTCCAATTGGGGGGAAGAATATTGTGTTTACTACCGATTCACATATCGTACGCCCGATCTTTTTCCCCGGGGGCGACATCGGCCGTATAGCAATTGCGGGGACGGTGAATGACCTTGCCATGATGGGAGGGCAACCCATTGCGCTCTCATGTGGGATGGTCATTGAGGAAGGGTTCGAGGTCCATGACCTCGAGCGTATCGTTGCTTCAATGGACGAAACACTCGGTGAGGCAGGGGCAAATCTTGTCACCGGCGATACAAAGGTCATGGAACGTGGTGCACTCGATGGAATTATGATCAATACTTCAGGGATCGGTGTGGCAGAAAAAATTGTCCGGGATAACGGCCTTGTGCCAGGTGACCGGATCATCGTGAGTGGGACACTTGGAGATCACGGGATAGCAATCCTTGCCCACAGAGAGGGTTTTGACCTGGGGGAACAGATCCGCTCCGATGTCGCCCCGGTCTGGGGACTGGTAAAGGAAGCTCTTGGTGCCGGAACTATTCACGCAATGAAAGACCCGACAAGGGGTGGATTTGCCAGTGCCATCAACGAAATGGCGAGAAAGTCCGCAACAAGTGTGCGGATATACGAAGAAGCACTCCCGCTGCGTAAAAGTGTCCGCAGTGCTGCCGGTATGCTCGGCATCGACCCTCTCGAGGTGGCAAACGAGGGAAAGGTCCTTATGGGTGTGCCGGAGGCTGATGCCGAGGCCATCCTTGCCGCGATAAAGTCCCATAAATATGGCAGGGATGCGGCAATTGTAGGAATTGTAACAACCGGGTCAGGGGTAATTATGGAGACACCAATCGGTGGAGAGCGGTTCATTGAACCACCAATCGGCGATCCGGTACCCCGTGTCTGCTGAACCATTATCACTTTTTTATTTCAGCTTCGTTCATCCTTACGAATGAAAAAATAGTCCGGATATCGATAAATTGTCAGGGATAGTCGAGATAGTCAAACAGGAGCGAGAGTGCCTCGTATTCCCTGGTCCCCCCGCACTTCTTTACAATCCCTGCATGATATTCAATTAAGTCCATCAACCCTTTATCCCGGGTCACTTTGTATCGAGTACCATGGACTGTTGCATCGATGATACTGTTGAAGCCCCGGTTAACAGGGTGCAACGCAATATTTCCGATCTCTTCCCGGAGAGGTACCAGTGAGATAAGCAGGCTCTGCCGGGTAGTACGTTCAACGTTAGCCTTGTAAGCCACCCACGCTTCGCAGGAACAAAGTCTTTCAACGGTGAATTCTCCGGCATCTTCCTCTACGAACGCCTCTGCAGGAAGATCTTCAAAGGCGGTGGTGACATACAGTACCGGGTCAAAAATAAAGTTTGCAACAACCCAGCCCCCGGAAACAATCCGTTCGGCCGTATGGGAACCATGGAACAGAACCATGCGGATCTTTTCGTTCCTCCGGATAATTCCCATCGGGGCTGCATTCTGGTGCGTTGTCGCTATTACTTCGTTAATCCCTTCTTTCAGCAGTCCCATTGCCACCCTTCCCCCAAGGCAACGTAGAGTGAACCGATGATGATATCGGCAGTTGAACCGGGATTTATCCCGGCATCAATGCAAATCCTGTCAAACGTTGCAAGATCACGTGTGCCGTTCCGCACCTCACGGGCATTTTCCATCGTTTTTTTTGCTATTTCCGGCCCGTGCTTCTTGGCAATAAATGTGTCAGGCTCATCTGACAGGAGGTCTAAAAATGTCATGACGATTGAATTTCTTCCGCACCCGTTCTCCTGAAGCAGGTCCGCCCCCATCCTCACCTTTTTAAAACCATTTATCCACTCCCTTGCGATCATGTCATTTACGGCTGAATGGCACATAATATCGTACAGGGTCAGTTGCTGGAGTAAAATACTATCAAGAGCGGCGGGATCATTCACATCAAGCCTGTCTGAAGACAGTACTCTCACCTGGGTCATCCCAAACGCCTTGTAAAATTCCACTGCGTCATCAACCGTCGTATTGCGGGTAATCCGTATTGCACCGGCAATATCACCCCCCATAATGAGGGGAATCAGGAGAAGGAACGCTCCAAAATGTGTATTTCCCCCGGTATGGACATTGGTGCGTGCAATGGCATCCTGCATAATGGCACCCACAGCGGCACCTGGTAACGATGCCCTTTCAAGTGAAGGTCGTGAAAGAATAATTGATGCAAGGAAATGTTCGAGCCGGGTGCTCGGGTAATCATGGCAGCGGTCAACGTTCCCGGGTTTGGGATATGCGGTGACCTCAAGCATCATTGCCAGCTGTGCCTGATCAGCAGGCGCCATCCTCCGTTCGCTCATAGTAGATATGGTGAATTATCTTTTCAGAAAGCTGACGTTTCAACCGCATATATTCCTTGCTGGAAATCCCTTCCTGCTGAATTGTGATATCCCGGAACATGCAGGGTGAAGAGTTCTTACAACACCAACCAAGGCTTCCAAAACAGGTATTTTTCCCTCCTTCAAGCGGGGTTCCCCGAACGGACTCCTCTTTCAACCGGATGTATTCATCCCGCTTGATACCGAGAGTTTCCAGGGTGGGAATCAACGGGCAGTTTTTCACGGGCATGCAGCAGAAGGTGAGGGCCCTGATATCCCCACCACGGCAGAGTTGTTTTGGTGAATTGTACCACCCCTGCTCATCGGTGTACCGGGTAATTGCTGCATCGATCCCGGATAATGTCCGTTCGTCAGATTTTCGTCCAAGCGAGATGAGGTCGGCACCATGCGCAAACATGTCCTTCACGCGGTCAAACGTATTCAGCGAGTTATTTGCAATCAAAAGGATGGGGCAGCTGTTCCTGATCTGCTTAATCTTATGGTACCCGAAATCCATCAGGTCAACATGGAGAATGTCGGCACCGGCTTTCCATAACGCCCTTGACAATGCGCGGTCGTCACTGGACACCCCTGCCCGGATTTTGACAGAGACGGTTACACCAGCCCGTTTAAGAGTTTTTACTATTTCGAAAAGCTGGGTTGGGTTATTAAGGTAATATTCACCGGACCCAGCCTCTATCATTGGAAGCTGGCGGCAATGGGCATCGATTTCATAGACTACACTGTCACCCAACTCTTCTGCCACCCGTGCAAATGCCGCAGGAGAGCATCCCCTCATGTTGATCCCCAGTACCACATCACTTCCGGTCATACACGCGACCTGGCGGTGGAGTTCAGCAATCATATCTTCATGTATGAATTCTTTCCTCCCTGCGAGGACCATCTGCTTACTTGCCTTCATTGCCGGTTCATCGATGGAGTAACCCCCGATAAATGCCAGACCGATGTGCTGTTCTCGCGCACGCACATACTCCGCGTCGACATATCCGGCCATTGACGCGATTGCGACGGGGGTCCGCACCACCTGGTTATTGATCAGAAGTCCGAATCTCTCAAAGTGCTCCATCATGGGTTCATATAAATTGAAAGTCACCAGCAAAATTACTTTTGGCGCCAGGCCCTCCATAGCGATGAGCCGAAGATGGAAATTATTCCAATTATTGAAAAAAACGCGATACTTTATTCCTGAGTTCCCGATCCATAAGCGCAAACTACAATATAAGACTCAGTGCAAAACT
>JBAXMF010000071.1:0-9035 GCA_037134435.1 Methanomicrobiales archaeon
CGGAACTCTGATCGGCGTACTCGGCATCAGCCGAGACATTACCGAACGCAAAGTGTCAGAAGAAAACCTGCTCCAGCTCTCCGACCGCCTGTCGCTTGCCGTACAAGCCGGGGGTGTGGGCATCTGGGATTTTGATGTAGTCACGAACAAGCTGACCTGGGACGACCAGATGTTTGCCCTCTATGGGATCACCCGTGAACAGTTCTCCGGTGCCTATGAAGCATGGCAGGCGGGACTTCACCCGGAAGACCGGGTCCGGGGCGATATAGAAATCCAGAAAGCATTGCATGGAGAAAAGGAATTCGACACCGAATTCAGGGTCCTCTGGCCGGACGGCACCATCCGCACCATCCGGGCCCTCGCTCTCGTGCAACGCGATGACGCAGGTCTTCCGCTGCGGATGATCGGCACGAACTGGGATATCACAGACCAGAAGAATGCGGAGAAGGCACTGCAGGAAAACGATATTCTCTTACGGCTGATCCTCTCGCTTTCGGCACGGTTTATCAACATCTCATCCGATAAAATTTATCACGAGATCAGCAATGCTCTCGGAGAACTCGGCAGGTTTGCCGGTGTAGACCGCAGCTACGTCTTCCTCCTTTCCCCGGACGGAATGACGATGAGCAACACCCATGAGTGGTGCACTGAAGGTATTGTGCCGCAAAGAGATACCCTGCAGGACCTTCCCACCGGAATGTTCCCCTGGTGGATGGCGAAAATCCACCGGAACGAAACAATTCACGTGCCCCGTGTGGCTGACCTGCCACCGGAGGCCAGCAACGAGAAAGATATCCTCCTGGAACAGGGGATACAATCAGTCCTTATTGTCCCGCTGATATCCCAGAACACATTGATTGGGTTCCTTGGGTTTGACAGTGTCCGGCATGAAAAGACCTGGCCGGAAAATATTATTACCCTGGTCACAATCACCGGAAAAAGCATCTCGAATGCGATCGAACGGGAACGTGCGGAAGAAGCGCTCAGGAAGAGCGAAGAACAACTATCGCTTGCACTCGAAGGGTCAGGAGTCGGGCTCTGGGACTGGCGGGTACAAACCGGGGAGACCATTTTCAACGAGCGGTGGGCCGGGATACTCGGCTATACGCTCGCAGAACTATCCCCGGTCTCGATTAAGACCTGGGAGTCACTAAGCCATCCGGATGACCTGGCACGTTCTGGTGAACTCCTCCAGTCCCATTTTTCCGGGAAAACCCCGACCTACGAGTGCGAGGCGCGGATGAAGCACAAAGATGGGCACTGGGTATGGGTGCTCGACCGGGGGAAGGTCGTCGAATGGGACGAGGCCAGCCTGCCAATCAGGATGACCGGGACACACCTGGATATTACAGAACGTGTACGTCATGAAGAAGAGATAGCAGCCTCCCTCATGGAGAAAGAGACGCTTTTAAAGGAGATCCACCACCGTGTCAAGAACAACATGCAGGTGATTTCGAGCCTCCTCAACCTGCAGGCGAAAAAAATTAAAGACAAGAAAACACTCGAGATCTTCAGGGAGAGCCAGAACCGTGTCAGGTCTATCGCACTCGTCCACGAGAAACTGTACCGGTCGAAGAGCCTGTCACAGATAGATTTTAAGGAGTTCCTACAGAAACTGGGCGAAAACCTGTTCCTGTCATACGATGCCAGGAAAGACCAGGTGACCCTACAGATTTCAGCGGATGAAATCTACCTGCCTATCGACAAGGCGATCCCGCTCGGTCTTATCACGAATGAACTGCTCACCAACTCCCTGAAGTACGCGTTTCCTGACCGCCGTAAGGGTACTATTTCAATTGAATTACGAAAGGACCATGAGAACTACCGCTACCTGTTCCGTGATGACGGTGCCGGGTTCCCAGACGACGTCGCATTTGCCCAGGGGACGGATGGCAACGATCAAGCCAAAACTTTGGGCCTCCAGCTCGTGATCGCCCTTGTCGGGCAGATACAGGGGACGGTGAACCTTGACCGGGTGAACGGGTCAGCATTTGAAATCAGGTTTTCTTATGAACCGAAAGGAGAGGATCAAAAATGAGTAACGCTATAATATTGATTGTCGAAGATGAGGCCATCACGGGGATGGACCTTAAGGAATCCCTGACCGGGCTTGGCTATACGGTGTGTGGGGTCGTAGCAACCGGGGAACTTGCCATTGCCAGGGCAGGGGAGTTCCGGCCTGACCTGGTACTGATGGACATCAAGCTGGCGGGACAACTGACGGGCATCGAGGCGGCAGCACAGATACGGGAACGATATGGTACCCCGGTAATCTTTCTTACCGCCCATTTCGAGGATGCAACGATCGAGAACGCTGCCGCGACAGACCCGGTCGGTTACCTGATAAAGCCCATCGATGAAAAGACCTTAAACGTTACCATCCGGATGGCCCTCCACCGGAACGCAGCAGGGAGAAAAAAATCAGGTGTGTCCCTGCCCCCGCAACCTGATAAAAACCTGGTCTTCTTGAAAAAAGCCTGCGCAGGCGTAACATTGCTCCTCTATACGGAGGATGTGAACAGGTCTGCGATTTTCCAGAATTTCATCGCGGAAAGTATCGCCGGCAAGATCCCCTGCGCCTATGCCTATTACCAAACCAGGCTCATCCCCCGTTTCAGGAAGTCTATAAAGAACCGTGAGATTTCCACGTTTGAGCTACGAAAAAGCACTGACACGTTCACCCGCTACCTTGATGAAATCAACAAGTCCGCTTCAATCTCCGGGAAAGGGGAGAGATTGCTCTGCATCGTTGATTTTTCAGATGCCGATAAGACTGCGGATTTGGTCCGGATCAAGTCGAAGCTGGTAGAGCTCGGCAGCCTGCCGTGGAGGTCATTCCTCGCGGTCCTCGCCGTTCCGATGGAAGGTCTGGACGCACCGATGCTCGAAACAATATCCGCGGGAGTTACCCAGCTGGTGGTCCTGTCGGGGGAGGACAATATCATCACGTTCGCGACGCCAATGATGCAGAACGAGCCGGTAAATGCCGTATCCCAGGAGATCTTCGAAGCCGTGGTAAAGAAGTCGCTGGAATTTGTGGTCCTTTCCTGCCTGGACAGGCCGGTATCAGGGTTTGCCATTATTAACGGGATTAAGGAACAATTTCACGTGAATATACCGATTGCCCGGGTGTATTCCTACCTTTACGACCTGGAGGAGAAGGGGGTACTCTCTGCCGAAGTGATCGGGAGGACGAAGCTGTATAGCCCCACGCAGGAAGGGGAGAAGTATATCGCCGATCGCCTTCGTGGCATTGAGACTGCATACCGCCAGGTACTCGGGGCAAGGCATTGAAATGGGTGGTGGGAGGAGGTAAACGATCGCGTCCCCCCACAACGGGATAAAAAAGGCTCATTGACGAGGCACCGGATATATTGTTGTGAAGAGCGGAACAGGGGTGCCGGATTTTATATCCTGGACAATTTATACATCCCCAATGTAAATATTTCTTATACCGATACCCTTATTCTTTCAATAAATAAATTTAACCTTACGATTTCATAAGCTATTAATAACTATTGTCATACCTGGCAGGTAAGCCGGTCGAAGGCGTAGCAGGATGAACACTTATACACAAAGTTATGGGGCTCGTACGGGAGTCTTGGCCAGGGGGACGGGAGTCCCCGACTACCAGGCAGGGTCAGACCTGGCTGGTGGTATTACCCCGAAAATACTGGGAAATGGGACGAAACAGCCCCCAATGGACAGAGTGGATTAATGGAGATCTCCTGCTCACTTGAATGGACAGTTGAAACCACAAATGTGATGATTTAGTACCAGGTGGGCGGCAGACTCCAACAATAGGCCTCTATTCTCATGCCCCACGGTAGTCTTGTTTTTATGAGTATGACCGACGGACCGGTGTCATAGTGGGAAGGTCAACGCCGGAATATTGCCATGACGCCGCTGGAGACCCGGGTTGTGATTGTGAACGGCGAAGCAACCAGGTAACGCTGGTGATTGCGTCCCGGGCAGCGATGACGACCTGTTACGGGAAAACTCCCTGAAATTTATCCCAATAGCCCTATGCTCACTTAAGAAGGTATTTTCCATATTGGCCCTGATGTATACCATCCTATGTAGGGACCTGCGAATTCATCATAGCGGGAAAAATAAAGACTTCGACCTGGGGCTGAGACTGCCGGAAATAAATCACCCTGAATCGCAGACCTGTGGTGACTGCGGTGAAGCGTGCGTCAAAACGGTAAACAATTCCCAGGTGCGTTTTGCCAGTGTCCACGTGGCCGCAATTCCGCAGCCATCACACCAGGCACCAGTTCAAACGACGGAAAATTTTTGCCATCATCGTAAAGGATTTCCTCCGGGACGTTGACACAGAAGATGGTAAATAATGCTATACGAAGTGCCATTGAACCGGATTAACGAGGTGGCCGATGCATCAGCAGACGCGTTCATCGGTCTCGATGACCCCATCGGGAACTTCATATTCCATAACGAGCCCGATCACCTCGTCCTGAAGAGGCGGTTCTATCGGTCACTCGTGACCTCCTGCTCACCCGGTGCGGTAATCCAGGGGTCATCCCCGGACCTTGAAGCGGTCAGCATCTGGTTCCCGCCTGGGATGGACCACTCTGAAGACAGGGTCCCTGACCCCTTTGCCGTACATGATTTCAAAGACCCAAAAACGATGGAAAGGATGCTGGCAGTGAACGATGTGATCGATGCCCTGACGCATCACTTCGGCCAGGAACCGCAGTGGTATCTCCACCTGGTAGCTGTCCGCCCGCAGTTCATTGGCCTGGGATACGCCTCGCTCCTGGTCTGGCCGCTGCAGGACCGGGCTGATAAAGAAGGGCTCCCCTGCACCCTGATCACCCAGAGCATTGGGAACGTCCGGATATACGAGCACTGGGGTTTTAAGGTGTCCAGGGAGATGACCGTACCCGGTTCCGGGGAGAAGTTCTACTCCATGCGGAAATGACAAAAGAAGTCCGGGGTTCATGATGCGGACCAATGGTGCGTACCCAACAGGCGGGCGGGTAACGGGGATAACCGTGTAAAAGCAGCCGGTAAGATAGGGATACGCTCCGTAACCTGGTACATTGTTTCAAATAATGAAAGTAATCATATGGTTTTTTTAACATCCACCCACAATTATAATGTAGGCAGGTAATGTGGAGGTGTGATGTGTGTTCTACATTTCACATCCTTTCAGTTAGCGTGACCCCACCCTCATCGTGGTTCGCCACCCAACTAAACCGGGGTCAGTCTGACTGAATTGATATCTGCTTTTGAAAAAAAGGCCTTCCCCCCGGAGGCCAGTCAAAACCTCCACTACCGAAAAATATCAGTGCCTGCCTGATTTTCATCTCCATGTTTTTTGTTTTTCCCCCGGGCCTGACCTGAAACCCAGGGGTTATTACGGGAATATCCGGAAATTTTCTGGCCGGAATTCTGCATGAAATATTTTCAACCGGACTTTACGGGATCACGTTGGACCTGTAATCAATAAAACAGGGAAATTGGACCGAATGAACCTGTTTTCAGGAAAAAAAGTCTTATGAAAAGATTGTACAATAAACAGATCCCTGAAATCGTGATAGTTATGTCCAACTTCCCGGGTCTTGATTACCAATTCATACCTGTAAATTTTAGATAGCCTAAGCATCACTAGTTCACTAAATTCTATTGCCCTCCAGGTTCAACCCCCCTAAATACATTATTTTTTCGAGTTCGGCCCTATCTGGGAGCTGGGAACTCATTGGAGAGAAGTGTTCTGCAACGGAGAAGTGAGTAATGCGGAGTACAGGCCTCCCAATGATCCCATAATACGATTGAGATCTTCAATGTTCATGGATCACAAACATTTTGTTCATGAAGCATGAACCTATTGATCAGGAACCATGAACGAACGACCGCATGATCTATCAGCGCTCTTCCGAACCGGAGAACGCATTACCCTGCTTCGTGCTGCCCTCAATGTGCGGGCTTGCACGGTACAGCAGATCGCATCAAAGACCGCGTTGTCAAAAGGACTCGTGTCGCCGTATCTTGCCCTGCTCGCACGCGAAGGACTCCTGGAGAAAAAAGATCGCACGTACCAGATGAAGTTTTCCCCGCTAACGATTGCGATAAAACGTCTATTAAACATTGATCGCATTACTGCAGCAGGCAAAAAACCAGCATGGGCTTTTGGTATTGGCATGTATGGGAGCTGGGCTGAAGGGACAAACACGGAAGAAAGCGATATCGATCTCTGGGTTTATACCAACACCCTGCCAACAGGAATTATGGTCGCAGAACTGGAACGTGATATATCGCGTGCATTTTCTGTCGAAGTCCGTGTCATGGTCCTCACCCGGGAGAAGATCGCCGGCATGAAAGATTCTGATGAACCCTTTTATCGTTCGTTTGTGAAACAATCGATTACACTTGAAGGTGATTTTCCTGACACGACTTAATGAATGTTTCGAACGCGGACTTCTGCGAAAAGTCGCTGCATCAAACGATAAGGCAATGCAGTCACTTGCTCAGGCCCGGGAGTGGGTAACCGAGGCCGGGTATGACTGTGATGCAGATGCGTTGCGATCTGCTCTTATGGCTGCATATATGGGATATTTCCATGAAGCCCGTGCGGTTTTGTTCCGTGACGGTGTCCGGGAAAAAAGTCATTATTGTATTGGGGTGTATCTCGAGTCCTACCTGGAAGTTGGATTGCTTGAAGATGAATGGGTATTGCAATTTGATCACATGCGGGGACTACGTCAGAACGATCAGTAAAGTCTGGATGCCCGCCCGACTGTTCAGGAAGTCCGGCAATCTGTGGTGGAGGCTGGGAAATTTATCGAACGAATGGAATTGCTGGTGAAGACTCCGCGATAATTCTTCCCAATTGTCTCTGCCCCCTCCGCAAAAACCCTCACCCTCTCTTCAATCGAGCTTTCTTCAAAATGCTCTGGCTATTATCAGAATTTATACGGAACTATCCTACAAAGTCCGTTATTGTGGCAATACAGGTATGGAATTTGCCGGTGATTTGTTACTTTCTTGCTTCAGAAAATACCGATATACTTTACTAATATGATTGACCAAGAAATCCTTTACCATGAAATGGATTGCTATTGCTATTCTTCTCGCAGGTATCATACTGTGTGCAGGATGTACCTCGACCAACCTGTCGACCTCTGGACAATCAACACCGGTGGCCACACCGGCGACGATGAAATCCATCCCAGACCTGATCGGTAAGTGGTCGGGGAATTCAACGGGGCATACCACGGTTGAAGGATTTTTTACTCACCCAACATTGTTCAATATCTCGGCACAGAAAGAACAGGCCTTTTCCGGCAGGAAGGAGTATCTGCGAGGGGATGGCAAGATGTATTACGAGAATTTATCAGGGATCATCACCCTGACCGGGGAGATATACGAGAGTGATGGGGGAGCGGGCTTTAGCATCGGCAGGTTAACGGGTCCGGACTCTTTGGAGTTCAATTATCTCGAGGATGGATCTGATAATAAAGCATACATCACACGCCTCACCCGGCAGAAGACCTGAACAACATAACAACCCCCAAATTTTTTGACTGTTCTCCTAAAGGGTAGGAATATCCGAAAACCCAAAGCCGATAACCCCCGGTATTATCGAAATTTGTGTTTTAAAAAATGCATTTATTCATGCCGGTCCCCATCCCGGCCCCTGTTTCTGTGATAGATAATTATTGCGGCTATTTCCACGATAACAACAATGATTACAATTATCATGGCATAGAGAAGTGACGCCCCGATCTGGTCATTGTGTGCTGCGGGAGTTCCTGTTACCGTGGGTTGTTGCGGAATCGCAGGACTTGGAGCAGAAGTTTGTACCGGTGCTGTTGTCCGGGTCGTAACCGTGGTCGACAGGTCTGTCACCGAAATATAATCCGTAAGTTTCTTAACACTGGTACCACCTGTGCCGGTTACCGTTAATGAAACCGTGTACGTGCCTGGAACTGAGTACTTGTGTTGTGGCGGGACTTCCAGGGTACTCGAACTGCCATCCCCAAAGTCCCATAACCATGATGTTGGAGATCCGAATGATGCATCGGTAAACGTAACGGTAAGGGGTGCTGTCCCGGTTGTAGGAGATCCGCGAAACCCCGCCTTTATTGGTATTGGCGTGGTTTGGGTTGTTACGGTCGTGGTTTCTGTTGGTGTTGGCGTTGGAATATCAACCGATATATACCCAATCTGAACGAAGCTATCAGCAAATCCGCCGCCTGTTACGGTTAACCTGACAGAATAAACTCCAGGGGCCGTATAGGTGTGCGAAGGGTTTTGTATTGTATCTGTTGCCCTGTCTCCAAAGTCCCATAACCATGATGTTGGAGCACCGGATGACAAATCGGTGAACTGAACCGTGAGGGGAGCAGGGCCGTTTGTAGGTACCCCGCTAAACCCGGCAACATAGGCTGCACGTACCGGCATTGCGACAACGGCTATCAGGATCACGAGTATTAATACGGTCAATATGATAGAAACCGACTTTTTCAGAACTGGAATATTCTTCAACCCCCAATGTATAGTATGATCTCTTCCCCTGTCATTGTTAATCCTCTCATAGCTATCTGGTGATCCAGGGCAGACTGCCTAACAATGCGCATAGTGCCATGCGGTGCTACCCAAATTTTGTATTCCTGATTACCCGGCGGTTGAGGGACCGTAAATTAATCCCTTCGTCTCAACTAGCAACATTACCCCGGGCTCGTGAATGCGTCTCCTGTCCACCTATCATGAAACTCCACGTTCATCCCCCCGCTCTGGCCTGGTCCATCATTCGTATCGTCCCAATCGTTATTCGAAAAATCAGGAGGTAGTCCTCACAAAGTCACCCTTGATCCACGGGTAGTCTAACATGACAACATGGACTCCCGTGACCGTCCCGTTGCTGCCGGCGGTGAATTTCACCGCGGTCCCGGTCCCTTTTTCACGGAACGTATCCCCGTCATAGGGTAGAAGGAAATACGGCTCCGTGAGGTGGCCGGCATACAGCCGGAGTCCATCCGTGTCCGGTTCAACCCGCAGTGTGCCGTAAT
>JBAXMF010000072.1:0-8969 GCA_037134435.1 Methanomicrobiales archaeon
GCACTTGATTATCGTCGTACCAAGGTTCATGAAATCCAATTGGTCCTGCTGTTAAAAAAGGTTAGTGAACCCAGGGGTAATGTGTGACCTGTTGGAATAGGGGGATTATTATTTACCCGCGCAATTTTTGGCAGATCAGGCCGGCACCAATACAGCCAATGACAAGAATTACCCCGGGTGCGGGAATAGTCGTTGGCGTCGCAGGTGCAGGAGGCTGGGTGGGCTGAATCGCAGGCGAGGTTGTGGATGGCGGCGGCGGGGGGAGACTTGTTACCACCTGTGTTGCGTCAGTGGTTGCAGGAATTGTTACCGGCAAGGTAACAGGGGTCCTCGTTGTAACGGGTACAGGCAGCAGGGACTGTACCGGGACCGCTGTTGTGGGTGTTGTGGGGGATAAAATAAGTGGGTTGACACTCTGGATCAACAGGTTGCCCTGGGGTTCAACAGGTGTCGTCGTCTTACCAGGCATGTTATAATTATCATTCATGCTGTTTGCATTGCATTCAGCCCATACAGAATACGTCCCCGATGAATAGGACCCGGTGTCCCAGATAGGTCCGGTAGAAAACGGTGATTTCCCCACAGGGATATTCACAAGGCTGTTGCCTGATACCGAGGTGTATTCCGTACCGTCGGGAGAACGGATCCGGATGGTAACCGGCGCACCCGCTACATTGGGCCGGTTTGTCATCTGGTAGAGGTTCGATACGATACGAAACCCGATTGAGTCACCTTTTGGAACCCAGCGGGTAGTCCCCACCACCTGGAAGTCCAGGGTCTCATCGTAAATCTGGAGGCTCATGGAGGGTTCTTCGACGTAAAATGCAAGTTTCCGCCCGGGAAAGGTATACCAGGGTCCTGTTTTCCCGACAAATGCTGACGGGGCGATATAATAACTCCCGGCATCGTCAACCAGGTAGGTCGTTGCTGGTGACCCCGCTTGCACGTTCGCATTCCCAAACCATGCTATTGTGGAGCCGGTGGTAGCACCGGTTGAACGTATATCGAGCCCCTGCTCACCAATAAATGCCGTCCCGCCCAGAGGAACGGTATTAATTGCCGCGGTGACAGGCATTGCAAGGAAAGAGATCGCAATAACAGACGCAATGAAACAGATTGTATACAGGTATTTCATGTTCTCACATCCAGGAATCTTCCAACAGCTGGTACACCTGGTACTGATTGGATCGTTCAGCAGGGAGATAAACATTCTTCTACCGGATAGGTGAATGGACCTGTTATGGAAGCAGGCATCCCATGCATCAACCCCCACGAGGGCACCATTTAAAAAAAATACCGCAACACAGGAGATTTAATTTTATGGATTGCCTTTTTTCTCCCGGGACACAAAAGGACAATCAAAAAATTATTGCTGATTTTTGCGGGTGGCCATCACCTGAAAAGAGAGGTAAAGGCGATCCACATATTGCTAAAACCCATGGTAATAATGACACCCGGGTCAACATGGAGGATCGGGATAATGAAAAATATGTACGCAAAAGTACCAATTGTGCTTCCCACGTTTGCCATCGCCGCGACGATGACCACGCGGAATAACGGGATGCGCCACATTTCGGTGAAACTCTCTGCCTCGAAGATCTTCTTGAAGTCTGAAGGGGCAGGTTTCCGGATCTTTGCTTCAACAATTGCACAGAACCAGCCCGCTGCGATGAGGGGATTTAACGCAGTAAACCAGGACACGGCAAACCCTGTCAGCGCAGAAAGCGGATGTCCTTTTGCAGCCAGGGTGAAAATTGCAGTAAGCGCACCATGGATGACAACCCAGTAAATCAGGGCCATAATGAGGATATCCCACCCTACCCCTGAATATGCAATCGCCACGATAAACAGGACGAATACCAGGGTGACCCCGACGCCGAATATTGTTCCCCACGGGACAGGCTTGATATCCTTAACGAGTTCCTCCATGGGCGGCAGCGTTTCAGGTGCATCGAGGTATTTCTTCACACCATCAACATGACCTGCACCGATAACCACAAGGACGCGTTCGTTGTTCATCCGAAGCCGGTTGATCTGGTCGGCAAGGTACGCATCCCGCTCATCGATGAGGGCCCTGGCGCCGTTCGGAGAGAATTTCCGGAACTCTGCCATCGCCATCTCCATGACGTCCTGTTTTTTAAGTTCCTCGACATCAATTTTCTCCTCGCTGGTGCTCATAACCGAAATGACCAGGATATAGACCATCCTGATCTTCTCAAGGAGTGATAATGCATGCCAGAAACGGCGGAGCGTGATTCGCAGGTCCCGGTCGATAAGCCCGATACCGATCCCCCGCGACTCTGCCACATTAATCGCCGCTTTCATCTCTGCGCCGGGCTCAACACCGACATCCAACCCTACCTTGCGCTGGAGGTAGGACAGGATCCACTGTACCAGGAGCTGGTTAAAGTTGCCGGATTCGATGACCTCCGAAACATTCGGTGCCGCAGCCTGTTTTTTTAATGCCGCGTACCGGGGGGGATCAAGTTCCACGGCTATTACGTCCGGGTTAAACTCCTGGACTGCCTCCAATACCTCTTCAACACTTTTCTGCGAGACGTGTGCAGTCCCGACAATCCTTACTTCACTCATGGATGACCCTTTGATTCCCTCACGTTTCGATTAACTCCCGGGCCCGCCAGATGGCAGCGGGTGTACCGCAAGTAATTTCCTGATCATATGTCCCCCGGCTATTTCGACATTCTGCCATGCCGGCAGAGATTGATATACCGTGGTGTAGTTCCTGAATCAACTGGGGTCGGCGGGTTCCTTACCCGGACTGCCCAAGCGTTATCCGGTTGAAATTTTCGTACACTTGGCGCCCGTTCTCGCTGTGGCTCACTTCGGGGTGCCACTGGAGACCGTATAGGTGCTTTCCGGGGAACGCCAGGGCCTCGTTGCTACAGACTGATGATTTTGCGATCCTAATGAACCCCGGCGGGACCGTGACGACTTCGTCGGCGTGGGATGCCCAGACCCGGATTTTTTCCGGGTACCCTGAAAGGATCCCGTCGTTCTCAATGATCTCGACATCTATCGCACCATAACCGCCGGAAGTACCGGGCTCAACCTTCCCGCCAAATGCAGCTGCGAGCACATGGAGGCCGAGACAGATACCCAGGACGGGAAGGCCGAGTTTGCAGTATTCGGCACATTTTCCAGCCCTCTCAATCGTCGGGCCACCTCCAAGGACAATCCCCCTGCAGGAACTGCCCACCTCCTCCGGAGGCATGGTGTTGCTGATCATCACCGAGTCAATATCGAGGTCACGAAGCATCCGCTGGATCAGGTGGTTAAACTGCCCAAAATTATTGACCACGTAGATGGGGAGCATTCGCGGAATTAGCTTTGACGCAAGGGATGATAAGTCCTGTTCAATGGTACCTGCTCACGGTCGAAAAGATCTGGTGCCTGATACGTTCAGGGGTGAACCCCTGCAGGCTGGCAAGGAACATTGCACCCCCGGCACCCATACCTTCCTTCACTTCGCCAATACAGTACCGCGCGAGACCGGGGTGCCCGATGTCTCCAAAGCCAGGGTCAACCGAGAAAATTTTAACCCCAATTGCCTGTCCTGTGGACGTAATATCTGCCACCGGGTCATTCCGGACATAGCAGGTCATTGCAATACCAGGCAGTTTTTTCCCCATTGCCTTTAATACCGCTGCAACAGCAAGCATCTGGGTCCCCCCCGCAAGGAGCACGTTTCCTTTACAGCCGCTGACGATGCCCGCCACAGCGGCCATCATGGGATCCCCGGTGGCCCTGACAATCTCAAGGGGATATTCAGGGTTGAAATTCCCAGCCCGTGCCTGCACAGCATCCCATATCCCTTCCTTGATACAGACCGGGTTCTCTGCATAACTGCTGCTCACCCGGGCCGGGTAGCCGAGTGCCCGTAACACGCAGAGCGCGGTCGTTGTCCCGCCGGGAACACACTCCCCAAGGACAAGGAGATCAGAGTACTGTGACAGCAGCCGGCCTGCAGTCTCACCTTTCAAAAAAATATCGCTGGCCCCGGGCACGGCATCCGAGTACCGGGGGTCCTTACCAGGGGAACCGTACAGGTCAAGGCAGGGCACCGTGGGGGTATGCACAAGCCCGGCATTGACAAAAAGTGGGGTGATGTCCAGGAGTTCCATCACCGCCCTCGTAATTGTTGCAGGCGTCGGGCAGCCGGTCGGAGTGTTGGGCCTGACCGGCATACTCGTAATGGCCCCGTTCGTGATCAGCTCGGCATCGAGGACCGGGGTGAGCAGGGTTTTTTCAGCGGTCGGCCCGGCACCGGAAACACCCGGGACGGTGGAAAGCAGGGTGTTTGCAAGGATACCAACAAAAAGAGGGTTATCCGCTTTTTTCAATTCATGAGGTGTAACAAATACCATTTTTTATCATCACCAGCGGGACGGTCGAGCCCCCGCCCCGTGTACCTTACCTATCAATGGGTTTTTCAATCATCAAGGTATCCCGGGAGCTAAAAAAACATCTGGTCCCCGGAAAAAGTGGTATCCCCCGTACCAGGTAATCACACCCTATAATTACAGGCGGGAGAACTACTATGGTAATGTTTGAAATTGAGCAGCGCCTGCTGGAGAAAGGAGTAACCACCGCAGCGATCGTTGACAGTGCGATGGAGTTGTACGTAGGGCACGGGATGGAGGCGGCAGAGGCACGTGGCGTGCTGCACAACAAGATCGTGAAGAGCTTCAATGACCCGAATGTCTCTTCCCTGTTACTCGGTGCAATCCTTCTCGAAGACGAACTCTACTGGAAACGGGAGGACTCAGAGATAAAAGACGACCCGGTCTTTCTCCTCTCGGACGAGATTATCGGTATGGCCATCGCCGAGTGTATCGGGGGTACCTATGCCCGGTTCGAATTCACCCGCTACGACCAGAAAAAGCCAGGTATCCTCGGAACGCTCGGGCCGTTCCTTGATGATGCCGTGGCCGGACTGATCGCCGGGTGCACCTCGCGCCTCTATACAGAATGTTTTGAATGTGCCTGAAATCGATCATCGCCCTGTTACAGTTCTGCACGGTCTTACCCCTCGGGAAACCGCAGGAATTTGAAAATTTTGCAAAAAGGACCTGGCTTTACCCTGTTGCGGGTTACGTAACGGGAGCGTTCGCAGCACTTGTATCCTTCTGGATAACCAATCCTGCCATTGCCGCAGCGTTTGCCATTGGAGGGCTGCTCCTGATTACCGGCTGCAACCATTTTGACGGACTCCTCGACCTTGGTGACGGCCTGATGGCCCATGGAGGGAGGGAGAGACGTATCAGCGCACTCACCGATCGGCAGATTGGGACGGGTGCATTTGCCCTCGCTATCTCGATCGTCCTGGTCACCTGGGCTGGTCTGCAGGCAGCATACCCGATCATCTGGGTCCTGGTCCTGTCAGAGGTGTGCGCCAAATTTTCGATGGTCCTCCTCACGGTGTCCGGCAAACCATTCCGCCAGGGCATCCACGCGTACCTCCATGAGCATAGCCATCCACGATTTGTTCTATACGCTGCCATTCTATGCCTCCCCCTTGCATTGATACCAGTTCCACCCCTGAAACTTGTTGCGGCCGCCGTACTCATGGTCATTGTGCCACTGGTCCTGCTTGCGGTCTCCGGCAGGGCATTTGGTGGCGTGAACGGTGACGTCGTCGGTGCCTCAAATGAAATCACCCGGGCGATGGTCATTATTGCGGTTGTGCTCATCTGATCCCGGGGGAAAATCACCTGAACTATCATAGAGTTTAAGAACGAGACATAGGTAAAAGTGATCCAGATGAAGCGTGATACCGAGATACATATGAAGGGCGGGGTGATTACCGAGCGAAATGCCGACTTCTGTACCGTCAGGACAAGAATTCCGGCAGGGATTGTTACGCTGGAGCAGGTCCGGGGTATTGCAAAAATTATGAAGCGGTACGGTAAGGACATGGTCCACCTTACCACCCGGCAGACGATCGAGATACCCCACGTAGACCCGAAAGTTCTCCCTAAACTGGCCGCAGACCTCGAAAAAAATGGCACACCAATCGGATCAGAACGGGACGAAGTGGTGAACATTGTTGCCTGCCCGGGCCTCGAACGCTGTGTGTTTGCAAATATTGATTCGGGTAATGTAGCAAAAATGATCGATAAGCGCCTTTTCGGAAAGGAGATGCCGGTGAAAGTCCGTATTTCGATCTCCGGGTGCCCGAATGGCTGCACAAGCCCGATGCTGAATGAAATCGGGGTCAGCGGCAGGGTTGACCCCCTGAGGACTCCGGGGCTTTGTACCGGCTGCGGTAGTTGTGTGATGTATTGCCGTGAGGAGGCCATCAGTATTAAGAACGGTATTTCGGTACTCAACGAAGACCTGTGCATCAGCTGCGGCACCTGTGTACGGTCCTGCCCGTTTGACCTCTTAAAATCCAGGGGAGTCCGTTACCTGGTAACGGTCGGGGGGCGCAGAGGGCGGCACCCACATATCGGTCGTGAACTGGTCTCACTCTCTGATCCCGAAGAAGTGGCAATAGTAGTTGAAAAAGTGGTAACCTGGATTTACCGGAAAGCATGGAGTGGCAGGCACCTCTACGAACAGATGGATGAACTCCAGTTCGAGCAGTTTAAAACCGAGATCACATCAGGGGTTACAGCTGCAAGAGATACGACCTGATACGATAATCCAAAAAAAAAAAATCACCGGTACCGGCTCTGGTACCCGGCACCCACATCATCATCACATTCAATCGCATCTCCATCCCGGACGAGCAGGTTAAACTGGAGTGCGGCATTCATCAGCCCTTCATCATCCGGATTACCACGCTGGATTTTGTTCCATACCAGTTCCTGGGGCGAAGGGTACACACGTGACCCCATGCGGACGCCGCGGCAGTGTTTACAATATGCGCAGTAGCGGTACACGGACAAGACTCCCGGCTTGCATTCAACAGTTACGTCGCTTTTTTTTTCTTCGCGGTGCATCGGTAATGACTTCATAGCTACCCGGAAGATACATCATTTTGTGATATCACTCTACCGGTTTACTTGGAAATCCGGGGAATTGCCGCAATTTGGGCTTATCGAAATGATTAATATAGATGCGTTTCCAATAAGTAATACTCGCATAAATAGGCTGTAGAGAGGCAGTCGGATATTTATCGGAGGATGGTTATGGCAGCTGAGAAGCCTCACATGAATCTGGCAGTCATCGGACACATTGACCACGGGAAGTCTACCTGCGTGGGTCGCATGATGTTCGAGACTGGAGCTGTACCCGCGCATATTATCGAAGGGTACCGTAAAGAAGCCGAATCGAAAGGAAAGGCAACATTCGAATTTGCCTGGGTTATGGATAACTTGAAGGAAGAGAGAGAACGAGGTATCACCATTGATATCGCTCACAAGCGGTTCGATACGGCAAAGTTCTACTTTACCGTCGTGGACTGTCCAGGCCACAGGGACTTCGTCAAGAACATGATCACCGGTGCATCGCAGGCTGATGCGGCAATTCTCGTCGTCGCAGCTTCTGATGGTGTCATGGACCAGACAAAGGAGCATGTTTTCCTTTCAAGGACGCTCGGTATCACCCAGCTCATTATCGCAATCAACAAGATGGATGCCCTTAAACCGCCGTACGACCAGAAGCGGTTTGAGGAGGTCAAGAAAGATCTCTCGGCGCTCCTCTCGATGGTAGGATACAAGCCGGCGGAAATTCTCTTCATCCCTATCAGCGCTCTTGCCGGTACTAACCTCAAGGTAAAGAGCCCTGATACCCCATGGTATACGGGTCCGACACTCCTCGAAGCACTCGACACCCTAAAAGAACCGGAAAAACCTACCGACAAGCCATTCCGGCTTCCAATCCAGGACGTCTACAGCATCTCGGGTATCGGGACAGTCCCGGTTGGTCGTGTTGAAACAGGCATCATGAAGAAAGGAATGAAGGTTTCCTTCCAGCCCGCCAACAAGGACGGGGAAATCAAGTCTATTGAGATGCACCACGAAGAAATCCCACAGGCATTACCTGGCGATAACATCGGGTTCAACGTCCGTGGTCTTGGTAAGGGGGACATCCGCCGCGGTGATGTGTGCGGCCCGGCCGAAGCGCCACCAACAGTCGCTGACGAATTTACTGCACAGATCGTCATTCTCCAGCACCCAAGCGCAATCACCATCGGGTACACCCCGGTGTTCCACTGTCACACGACACAGACTGCGTGTACGTTCGTTGAGTTGAAACGGAAGCTTGACCCACGTACCGGCCAGACCAAGGAAGAGAACCCGACATTCCTGAAATCAGGAGATGCAGCAATTGTCCAGGTCAAGCCCACGAAGCCAATGGTCATAGAGAACGTGAAGGACCTCCCACAGCTCGGAAGGTTCGCCATCCGTGATATGGGACAGACGATTGCAGCAGGCATGTGCATTGCGGTTCAGCCCAAACAGATGAGATAATATCAATACATTTTTTGGTGAAACGTTATGCAAAAAGCCAGGATACGCCTTACAGGCACGGATTTCAAGAAAGTAGAGATGGTATGCAACCGCATCAAGGAGATTGCGGAACGCACAGGTGTGAATCTGGCTGGTCCGATTCCCCTTCCGACGAAGAAACTGGTAGTCCCTATCAGAAAAAGTCCGGATGGAGAAGGGACCGCAACATGGGACCGCTGGCAGATGCGAGTCCATAAGAGACTGATCGATATGGATGCGGACGAGCGTGCACTCCGCCAGCTGATGCGCACCCAGGTCCCGAAAGATATCGGCATCGAGATCGTTCTTGAGAGCTGAGGGACGGCGTGTCAGCCGCCACTTTTTTTTCCGGAATTACAAAAAGGCTCTCATTTGAGAGATGTTTTCTTTTAATACTAATCTTTGCAATCATTCTACGGTTTGCATTCCTGGACCTTAAGTTACTGCACCACGACGAGGCAATTCATGCATGGTTCGCCTATGAACTCGTGACAAAAGGGGTGTACAGCTATG
>JBAXMF010000073.1:0-8930 GCA_037134435.1 Methanomicrobiales archaeon
GCTTGAGCGTTGAGCCACACCCGGCACACATCGTCACAACGGTATCGATACCGAGTGCTGTGAATGCCGCGATATTCCTGGCTTTTAAGGTATCAACATATTCGGTCTGGCCGGTCCGGATGAGTGGGGAACCACAGCAGATCTGGTCCCGGGGGATGATAACCCTGACCCCGTTCCTCCGGAGCACCTCGATCGCGTCCATTGCAGTCCGCGGGAGTCGCAGGTTATACATGCACCCGACAAAGAACCCGACGGTCTTTTTCACCGGGCCATAGGGTTCCATGACCTCGGTGGTCAACTCGAGGAACGACGGCTCTGTCCGTGTGACACTCCGGCCGGTCTCGCGGATCAGGTCTGCTACCTCTGCATGACGTGGAAGCGTATGGCCCTTGTAATGTGCCAGTTCTCTCAGTTTTTCAATGGCTTTTCCGGGTATCCGGATCTCCTTCGGGCAGACTTTCCAGCACGCCTGGCAGCTTGTGCACCTGAAAAGGCCCCCGGTTACCGCATCAGCGGCCCGGTCTTTCGTGTCCCGCGGGTCAAGGGCAAGACGCATCTCCTGTCTCATCGCCGTAGGTCCCAAAAAGTCTGAAACGGCAAGGGCCGGGCATACCGAGACACAGGCCATGCAGCCGATACAGCTCCGGAGCGGTTTCATCGTCTCAACCAACTCCTTGCCGGGCATCTTTGCGGTTGCTGTCGTTTCCGGACAGATTACCGGCAACGCCTCAATATAGGGGAGGAGCTCCACCGCAAGGTCCTTGATCACCGGGATGTCAAGTGGTTCAACCGTAATTCCGTCGCGGGCCTCTTCCATGCAGGCGAGTACCGGTCCCCCGTTCACCCTGACGGCACAGCTCCCGCACTGCCCGGTCCCGCAGCAGTAGCGGTAGGTAAGGGTCGGGTCGCAGTCATCGTGGATTGCATGAAGTGCATGGAGCACCCGGGCACCGTCATGGACGTTGACCGTATAACTCTCAAAATGTGGTGCCGTGTCGTTTTTCGGATCGAACCGTAACACCCGGAGGGTCAGTTGTTTCATCTGCTCACCTGCCCGATCCCCCGGCAACCACGGGAAATAAAGGTATGCCCAAAGGGGGATGTTTCCATCGTCCAGGTCTGTGTGATGTCTTTCCTGACATGGGCACCTCGTGACTCAGGGCGGAGGAGCGCAGAGTCGACGATAAGTGAGGCGGTGGTAATCATGTTCCTGACAGTACAGCATTCCACCAGGTTTTCTGCCGCCACGGCTCGCAGTTGCAGGGACTGGAGGCCCTGGATCACCGAGCGGGTCTGCTGCAGGGCAGACAGGGTCCGGAAGATCCCGGCACCTTCCCACATCGATAGTTTCAGTTGTCTCCATACTGCTGCAGGGTCAGACGTCCCGGTGCAGTACTTCCCGAGCCTGTTTCTTTCGCCCTCCACCTGGGCAGGATCGTGGTTCCTGCCGTGGACTGCCGCTTTCCCTGCAGTTTCTCCCGCCCGCTTTCCAAATACCTGTGTTTCAGCGAGGGCATTCCCCCCGAGGCGGTTGGCCCCGTGAACGCCTCCGGCAACCTCACCGCAGGCAAACAATCCTTTCACGGTAGTGGAACAATCAGGCCGGATGCGAAGCCCCCCCATGATATGGTGGGCTGTGGGGGCCACCTCCATCGGCTCTACCCGGATATCAACACCGAATTTCAGGAACTGCTCGAGCATTACCGGGAGGCGGCTCTCGATCTGGGAAGCAGGGAGGTGGGTGACGTCGAGATAGACGCCCCCGTGCTCCGTGCCCCTTCCTTCCAGTATTTCTGTCGCAATTGAACGGGAGACCACGTCACGGGTGGACAATTCCATCCGCTCGGGGTCATACCTGGTCATGAACCGCTCCCCGAGTTTATTTTTAAGTAAGCCCCCTTCGCCACGGACGGCCTCGGTTACCAGCCTGCCCCGTGCGTCATAGGGGTACACCGCACCCGTCGGGTGAAACTGGACCTGTTCCATGTCGATGACCTCCGCACCGGCCCGGTAACCCAGTGCATACCCGTCCCCGGTACCACTCGAGGAGTTTGTCGAGATGTCATAGACACGGGTCCCCCCTCCCGTCGCGATGACCGTGCTGTCCGAACGGAACAGCAAGACCTCACCATTGCGGTCAAGTCCCATGGCCCCGGATACCCGTCCCTCGTATTCAAGGAGTGAAATGATCGAGACCTCCTGGTAGGTCTCGACCTTCGTGTCGGCCATCCGCTCGGTAAGGGTGGTCATCATCTCATGGCCTGTCCGGTCCCCTGCATAGCAGGTCCTTGGAAACCGCTGGCCCCCGAACGGGCGCTGGGCAACACACGCGCAGTCATCCACGTCGAAGACGGCACCCCAGCGGATGAGATCTGCCATCCTGTCGGGTGCCTCGTCTACCAGCACCCTGACCAGTCCGGGGTCGTTTAAGTACGCTCCACCACGCAGGGTGTCTTCATAATGGCCTTCGCAGGAGTCCGACTCCCTGAGCACTGCATTATAGCCGCCTTCCGCCATCGTTGTGCATCCCCCTTTCCCAACGATGGTCTTTGAGACAAGCACGGTATCACCGTACCGGTCGGCCTCAATCGCGGCCCTTACACCCGCTCCGCCGCTCCCGATTACGAGGACATGACAATTGACAAGTTCATCTGACCGCATCTTATTATTATCTGCGTCCTATAATTACATAAATAGCTAGGGAATTGTAAGAGTGGCCAAAATGAGGTTTTTAATGAAATTTGGCGGCACTTCTGTTGCGGATGCCGCAAGCATTTCCCGCGTCACTGATATCATCAGGCAGTACCATGGACGCGGTAACGAGGTGGCGGTTGTCATATCCGCCCAGCGCGGGGTAACTGACCAGCTGATCGCTGTTGCCACGGAGGTCGTGAACAGTCCCGACAGCTCCATGGTCGGACCTTTTATCGTGTCACTCCGGGAACGCCATATGAAGGCCCTGGAAGGTTCGGCGAAGGACCACGTGGCCGAAGTGGCCCCCTTAATTGAAGACCGGCTGGAAAAACTGCAAAATATCCTGCAGGCTGTCCACAGCCTGAGGGACCTCACACCGAGGTCGAAGGACTATATCATCACCTTTGGTGAGCGCCTCAATTCACTTGTAGTGAGCGCTGCCTTCCGGCAGCAGGGGATCGAGTCGTCGGTCCTTGACGGGTGCGAAGCGGGGATCCTGACCACGGCCCAGCATGGTGAAGCGATGGCGCTTCCGGAAAGTGAGAAAAAGATACAACGTTCCATTGTTCATCTCCTCTCCAGCCAGGTGCCGGTGATCATGGGATTCATGGGGTGTACTGATAAAGGGGTCCTGACCACGCTCGGCCGGAGCGGTTCGGACTATTCCGCAGCAATTATCGGTGCCGGGATTGACGCAGACGAGATCTGGATCTGGACTGATGTCGACGGGATCATGACATCAGACCCGCGGGTGATTAACGATGCCCGTGTCCTTGACTCGGTATCCTACCTTGAGGTGATGGAGCTCTCGTTTTTCGGGGCAAAAGTGATGCACCCTCGGTCGATCGAACCGGCGATGAAGAAGGATATCCTTGTCAGGGTGAAGAACACCTTCAACCCCGATCACCCCGGGACCTGTATCATCAGGAACGTCCGCGACGACAGCCGGGTTGTCAAGGCGATCACCTACATAGAAAAAGTTGCCGCCATCAATATCAACGGTGCCCAGATGATCGGCAGGCCGGGCGTTGCGAAAGCAATATTTTCAGCCCTGTCTGATAGTGAAGTGAACGTGATGATGATCTCACAGGGGTCGTCGGAGGCGAATATCTCGCTTATTATTGACGAGGCACAGGCAGCAGTCGCATCCGAATCACTCGCAGCACTTGCAAAACAGGGGATTGTCCGTGAGGTGACACTCGACCGGGATGTCTGTGCCGTGGCAGTTGTCGGCTCCGGCATGGCCGGAGCGAAAGGGACTGGCGGGCGGATCTTTACGGCGCTTGGCCGGGAAAATATCAACGTACGGATGATCTCTCAGGGTTCGTCGGAAGTAAATATCTCCTTCGTTGTGAAGCAGGAGGACGGGCCACGTGCAGTACGGGTGCTGCATGATGAGTTTATGCTGTCAGAGGAATGTGATGACTGAGGACGCGTACCGGGATGCCGGGGTTGATATCGACCTCGAGGCGGTAGCGGTGAAGTCACTGATCAGCAACCTTTGCTACCGTCGGAGCGGGCAGAACCGGATGCTTGGCAGTGTCGGGCATTATGCAGGCCTCATCGATTTTGGTGACAAGGTCCTCGCTCTCACCGTGGATGGCGTGGGGACAAAGATGCTTGTTGCCGACCACATGCACGACTGGAGCACCGTAGGTATCGACTGCATTGCGATGAACGTGAACGACCTCTACGTGATGAACCTCGAACCCCTCGCATTTGTAGATTATGTTGCAACCGACCAGCTCGATACCGGAAAAATGGCTCAAATCGGTATTGGTCTGAATGAAGGGGCCAGGCTGGCAAACATCGACATTGTGGGTGGCGAGACTGCCACGCTCCGTGGCCTTGTGAATGGACTTGACCTTGCCGGCACGTGCCTTGGGATCCAGGACAAGGAAAAAGTGGTGAACGGTGAAACGATACGACCCGGGGACCTGGTCGTGGGAGTCCCTTCAAGTGGTATCCACAGTAACGGTCTCACGCTCGCCCGGAAAGTTGCAGAAGAGCATGGCGGGTACGAAGCAAGGCTTGGGAATGGCCGGGCTCTTGGTGCGGAACTCCTTACACCTACGAGAATCTACCACGAATGCCTGGATGTGAACGACAAGGTGGCGGTACATGGGATGTGCCATATCACTGGTGGAGGGCTGCTCAATTTTACCCGTCTCTCCCGGTATGGATTTAATTTCAGCAACCCGCTACCCCCGCAGGAGATATTCCGCTGGATCCAGGAGAGTGGCGGGATACCGGACGAGGTCATGTACCGCACCTTCAACATGGGGATGGGCTATGCCTACATCGTGGCCCCCGACAGGGCAGGGGATGTCCTCCGTGGGGTCCCGGGTGCGAAGGTAGTGGGTGATGTGACGGAACAACCGGGCGTCCGGTTGCACGGCAGACCTGTCACCTGAACCACCGGATCAGATCTGGCAGGGAAGGAGCAAAATCCCTCCCCCCCCCTTCACCGACTCCGGGTCATGATTTTTTTGTAAGTGGGCTTTCTCCAGGCACCGGAAAATCAAAAAAAAGGGGAATACCACAACAGATTATTCCGTGGGGCTTTCCGGTTCTTCCCCCCGTTCTCCTGAATCGTCCTCTTCAGGATAGGGGAGTTTTTTAGTTTTTTCGGAAATAATTGCACTGTTCCCGGAAGGGTCATCGATAATGAGGGTCACCGGGAGATCCCCTCTCTTCACTGCCGCTATGGACTCAAGGAATTTTTCGGCATTCTCCCGTTCATTTTCATTCCCGCAGGCAATTAAGCCCTCAACGACTCCCGCCACCCGGTCAAGGACCCCTTCAGTATTGGAGATAAATCCCTCGCAGGCCGGTCCCGGGTCGACCCTGACCCCGAGTTCCGGTATCATTACCGTTCCTTCCATGCTCCGGACAACACGGACATCTAAATCATCCGGGGTCTCAATGCGGAACTCCTGCCGTCCTGGTGCCTGGGAGGTCAGCACCTGGGTGTCGACATAGCGGTACCCGCACTTGTTACAAAGGGCACGGATAATAATTATATCAGAGAAATACGGGATATTATCCGTCTGGTAAAGGTACTCAATCTCAGCATTACATACCGGGCACGGACCCTGGACAATGGTCCGCACTATACCGCTCCGCCAATCTTATCACGGGAGATCCTGACACCCTGTGGTGTCACAACAACGTACCGCTGGTCGCCAAGTCCAATAATATCCCCGTTTACATCTTTTGCTACTTCTTTTAAGTCCCTGAGTACCCGCTCGTACATGACCTTGTCCATCTTCAGCCTGCTGATGTCCACGATCACGATATTACCATTGTAGATCTCATTCTTGATTTTAGGGCTGTCTTTGATATCAGAAATCATTGCGATTTTAACCAGTAATGCCGTGGCATTCTCCTTGCCTTCATAGTCCTCGAGATTGAGTTCCATGTAGTTGCCTTCAACGGCTGGGATGCTGGACTTCCCAAGAAGAGTATCGAATATTTTTCCCATAAAAAAATGGTATATTGAATTTTATTTAATGGTATCTATTCAGAAATCTGGCAGATTTTCTTTTTATTTTTGTTGTCCACCTGGTTTTCTGTGGGGTGATCAAAATTACCAGGACGAAAAAAGAACGAGCAAAAATCCGGGTTAATACTCAAGTGCCCATATCTCGTCACCGACATGGTGGATGTTCCTGCACATCTTTCCGGTTGTTTTCTCCCGCAACTCCCCTGCATCAAAAAGAGGAATACAGATCGCGATCGGCTTCCCGTGCCGCTCCTCGACCACCTGGGCAGGTGAACCCGCTTTTATGTCATCCGTAATTGAAACGATCCCGGGGCGCATCACATCTGCGCCATTCACGACATAAGGGACAGCACCTGAATCGACCACGATACGCCGCTCGGGGAATGGTTGCTCGAGGAGCCCTCTCAGCGTGGGAAAAATGACCCCGTCGAGGTCCATGAGAAGCGGCTTCTTATCTACCATGTAGAGTTTAAGCGAGGTGCTCGTCTCGACAATCTCAAGCTGGTCAGAAAAAAACCGGGCTTCTGCCCCACCAATCTCCGATTTCAATCGTGAATAGATGATAGATACCTGGGACTTTCTCAGGGTATGTCTTTTTTTCAGCTGGATCTTTGACATGGCTGTCCCGGTTTAAAGTATGTGACATGCGTGAAAGAAAATGTATCTCTTCTACCGGATCGTTTTGAATGTTCTATTGAATAAGAGAAACCCGTAATGATTCGGCAGATCCCTATGGTTTCGCAGGCTGAATATCAGGCTACCTGTTTTTCGTAACCAAGGTGACAATGATGATCATGGACGTTATATTTAAGTATCCTCCTCACTCACATGTATTACTCCAAAGCGATGTAAACAGGGTAAATTGTATGACAAAAAGGCCGTTGGATATTTTGGACCTGGTGCTGAATCGTCAGCCTGTTATCGTATCTCTCAAAGGGGGAAGGGAACTTCGAGGAATCCTTCAGGGGTATGACGTGCACATGAACCTTGTGCTTGAAAAAGCCACAGATGTGGAGAACGACGTATCAAAAAATGTCGGGACTCTCATCGTACGTGGAGACAATGTGATCTATATATCACCCTCAGTTGAACAACAATAAGCGGAAAATTTTTCCAGGTGAAATGCTATGTCAAAGGGAACTCCCTCAATGGGAAAGCGGAACAAGAAGACCCACATTGCATGCAGGCGCTGCGGCAGTATATCCTACCACTGCCGGCATAAGACCTGCGCTGCGTGCGGGTTCGGGAAAAGCAGCAGAATGCGCAGTGTAAGATGGCTGGATAAGCGACCAAAAGTGCCCACACACTAGAGGGCTCCTGACATGTGCGGTATCGTTGGCATCGTGGATGCTGGCGGTGTATCCCTTTCTTTATACTATGCCCTGTACGCTCTCCAGCACCGTGGGCAGGAGAGTGCAGGCATCGCGACGTTCGATGACGAAGGTCGCCTTTACAAACATAAGGCGGCAGGACTTGTCGCTGATGTGTTCAATACGACCATCCTTTCAACCCTGAAAGGGAATGTGGGCATTGGGCATGTCCGGTACCCGACAACCGGGGCCAACCGACCGGAAAATGTGCAGCCTTTTAATTTCCATTTTCAAAACCATGAAATCTCGATTGCACATAACGGGAACCTGGAAAACACTGCCGAACTAAGGGACTTCTATAAGAAACGCGGACAGATTTTTTCTACGACTGCTGACACCGAGATCATTGCGAAGCTGATCACCGAAGAGATCAGGGGCTCGGGGGGCGTGGAGGATGCGGTGCTCCACTGCATGCGGACACTCCGGGGGTCCTACTCGGTAATTCTCATGGTGGACGGCGTTCTGTACGGGTTCCGCGATCCGCTCGGTATCAAGCCGCTTTGTGTTGGAAGACTGGACGAGGGGTACATCCTCGCGTCGGAGAGTGTTGCAGTTGATGCCCTCAACGGGAGGTTTATCAGGGACGTGGAACCCGGGGAACTGGTCCGGATTGACGGGCAGGGGATGAGGTGCAGCCAGGTAGCCGTGGCCAGCCGGCATGCCCACTGCATTTTTGAATATATATATTTTGCACGGGCAGATTCAGTGATAGATGGTGCACTCGTATACGATGTACGGCGCAACATCGGGGCGAAACTATTCGAGGAGAGCCCGATCATTGCTGACAGTGTGGGTGCAGTTCCGGACTCAGGCACGTCCTATGCGATCGGGTATGCCCAGCGTTCTCATATTCCATTTGTTGAAAGCCTGATGAAAAACCGTTACATGGGCAGGACTTTTATTATGCCCTCCCAGAAACAGCGGGAGAATGCGGTCAGGATCAAATTAAACCCGATCAAAGAGCACCTCCGGGACAAATCAGTGGTCCTCGTGGATGACAGTATCGTACGGGGGACAACCTCGCGCCGGATTATCGAGATGATGCGGGACTCCGGGGCAAAGGAGCTCCACGTGCGGATAGGTTCCCCTGCAATCCGGGCCCCCTGCTATCTCGGGGTCGACATGCCGAGCCGGGGTGAACTTATTGCCAGTAACAAAGACGAGGAGGAAGTGAGGCACAGCATTATGGCGGACTCTCTTCACCATATCTCAATCGAAGCGCTGATAGCCGCTATCGGGGAGGAGCGGAGTAACCTGTGCACCGGGTGCCTGACGGGATGCTACCCGGTCCCGATCGAGGGTGAGCAATCGCATGAAACCGTGGTTGATTTTGTGGAAGGCACCTACCAGTCGAGGCTTGA
>JBAXMF010000074.1:0-8918 GCA_037134435.1 Methanomicrobiales archaeon
CATCGCTTGCCACTGCGAACAGGAAGCTCAACCTGCTCTCCAGCATAACCCGCCATGATATCAACAACCAGCTGACGGTGCAGATGGGGTACCTTAGCATCCTCGAAAAGAAGGAGCCTGATACCACTCACAACGAGTATTTCCAGAAGGTTTCGACCGCGGCAAAGCGGATCTCCGCTATGATCCAGTTCACCAAGGAATACGAGGAGATCGGTGTCCATGCACCCAGATGGCAGGACTGCCACACAATTCTGGACACGGTGTCAAAGCAGGCAGCGCTCGGAAAGGTCGGGGTGAAGAACGATCTTTCTGTTGGTGCAGAAGTGTTCGCCGATCCGCTGATCTTAAAGGTATTTTACAACCTGATTGATAACGCTGTCAGGTACGGTGGGAAGATTACGACCATCCGGTTCTTTGTGGAGGATGGCGGTGATGATCACGTGATCGTCTGCGAGGACGATGGCGAAGGTATCATTGCTGCGGAGAAGGAGAAGATATTCGAACGCGGGTTTGGGAAAAATACCGGTCTTGGTTTAGCCATTGTCCGGGAGATTCTCGACATTACCGGTATTTCCATCAGGGAGACCGGGGAGCCGGGCAAGGGGGCACGGTTTGAGATGGCAGTGCCGAAAGGGGCGTGGCGTACAGCAGGGAAGAGTGCGTGAAACCGGTGATCAACAGGCTGACCCCTTGTTTCATCAGCCTTCCAATGGCACGTGATGCCCTGCGACTTGCGGGCCTTCGGGTGGTGGGGAAGCGAAAAAAAACAAACACACCGAAATCCCGGGAATGTGAGAAAATAATTGTGTTCCCCGCACGTGTGGGGATGTTCCGTATTACGGGGGTAAATTCGGATCGGCTTTTTGTGTGTTTAGCACGTATAGGGGTTGTAAGCCGTATGTATTGTACCCCACACGCGTGGGATATACGCCTATGACCTATTGGGATATGAATCCACCGACAAGTTCCTTATGCAACCATATCAATAAAATTATGTGTTGTCAAGATGGGTTGGTTGCGAACTTCTCACCCCACGACTGTGAGCGTAGATGGGGGTCACTCCTCACCATCCATCTCTCGCTATGCTCTTTTGCTACGTTGCGATATAGTCCCCTGACTGCCTGATCATCTCCAACTGCTTCTCCGTTTCAGCCAGTTTATCTCTCTCGATACCGTCGATGATTTCGCTTGACGGGAGCGCGAGCCTATGATTATTTTATCGGTCTTCCTTTGGTTTTCCGTCCTGGTCTCCCAGTTCTCTACCAATTTCTGCCCTTTCAGGGCTGAGCATGGGCTCGGCAGGTGTTTTTTTTATGAACTGCTTTTATATCATGAGTTCCAACGTCAAAACAGTCAGGGCAGTGCATGAGCATGGCAGAATCAGGTGGAAATGGTACAGGTGATGAGAGGCCTGTTAATGCGGAGGGGTCACTCGTCTGGGAGGTGAAGATCCGGCTCATTGGAAACCGTGTCATCGTCCGTGATGCCCTCGTGCTCCTTATCCTCTGTCCCGGGGCTCTTTTTCTCCTGATTGGCATCCCCTATGGACTCTCTGAAGGACTCGTTGCGATGTTGACCGACATCGGTCCTCTGGTACTCATCAGTGGGCTGATCTTTCTCATCCTGCTTGTGGTCACACTCGTCTTTCTCCAGGTCACATCCAGGGGTGGACTCCCGGCTGTCTTTGTCGTGAACCGGGAAGGAGTCGGGTTTGCTGCAGGGTCCTCGACCAGGGTGGCCAACAGGGGTGCGCTCGCAGGTTCACTGCTACTCCGCTCCCCCGGGGGAACGGGTGCTGCGCTCCTCGCGAAGAGCAGTGAGCAGGGATTCATCCGCTGGGACCAGGTACGATACATAAGGGTGTATTCCCGGGAACGGTTCATCCTTGTTCGGCCCGGGTGGCTCATCAACCCAGTCGGGCTCTACTGCACAGAAGAGAACTTTCCGGAGGTCCTTGACCTGATCAGGTATTACAAGCCGGGTGCTGTTGGTATGCAGTAGTGGGCGGACCACAATTCTGCACTATCCTCTGGGATTTCTCTCCCAAATCCGCTGGAACGGTAGAAATTTCATGCATTCTTCCCGGGCAATATTCTGGTACCCCCCGACTCCGGGAAAAACCAAATAACATATCTGCGTGCACTCGCAGAAGGTGATGATCATGACGATAACCATTGAACCTGTAAACGGTCTCCCACTGATCCACGAGGGTGATGACCTGCCTGGGATGATTGCAGAACGTATCAGTATCCGGGACGGGGATATCCTCAGCATTGCATCGTCGGTCTACTCAAAATCAAAGGGCTACACTCGCAGGCTCAATGATATTACGCCAACGGAACGGGCGATCAGGATTGGGAAAATGACCGGCGAAGACCCCCGTTTTCTCCAGTCCGTGCTTGATGCGTCGACGGATATCCTGCTTGAGTACCCGTTCATCCTCTCCGAAGTTGCGGGAGGGCATATCGGCGTCCGTGCAGGGGTTGACCAGAGTAATGTCGATGACGGAATGGTCATTCTCCTGCCCCCGGACTCAATGAAGGCCGCGGAAGAAGTAAAAGTGCGTATCAAAGCGATAAACGGCAGCGATATCGGTGTCATCATTACCGATACGGTGGGGAGGGCATTCCGGCGCGGGCAGACGGGCAACGCGATTGGGTGGAGTGGTATGTCGGCAATACGCGACTTCCGGGGGGATACTGACCTCTTCGGGCACGTCCTGAAGATCACGGAAGAGGCTGTCGTTGACGAGATTGCCGGGTTTGCAAACTTTATCATGGGCGAGAGTAACAACGGTGTCCCGGCGGTTATTTTCAGGGGCTGCGAAAAATGGAAAGGGCATGATGACCTCTATTACCATGCCGATGAGGATATCATCCGGAAATCGTTACGTTCACGATAATACTCTGTACCAGGGCGATAATGTCCTGGTGCAGGGTACAAAAACTCTTTCCTGAAGTTGATATTTAGGTTTTCTTCAAACACCTATTGAGAGGAGAATATTATCAGGAACCGGTAAATTCATTACTATCGTGCCACATTTGTTACACCCTGCAAATAATTGTTCAATCGGTAATCTTAATTTACTAGTATGACATATGTTAGCAAGTAACAAGGGGGAAATGCAGATGCTCGTTGCACGTCAGGTAAAGAAAAAATTCGGTGGCCTTGTTGCGGTGCAGGACGTAGATCTCACCCTGAACGAAGGAGAAATCCTTGGACTGGTCGGTCCGAACGGAGCGGGAAAGACCACGCTCCTCAATATTATATCTGGTATGTACCAGCCTGACAACGGCACTATTCATTACAAGGGAGAGAATATTACGGGCTTCTCCCTGAACAAGCTCTGCAAAAAGGGAATATCTAAGACATTTCAGCACCCCCAGTCCTTTCCTGGTATGTTGGCTGCTGAAGCGGTCATGGTCAGCGCCATCTTTGGGAACCATCACAAGGTCGGTATGAAGGATGCCCGGGAAGAGGCAGTTGCCCACCTCGAATTTGTAAGTTTTCCAAAAGACAAGATTGATGCGCCACTTTCCCAGCTTAACCTCATGGAATTAAAACGCGTTCAGCTTGCCAGGGCCCTTGCCTCCAGGCCAAAACTTCTTCTTATGGATGAACTTACGACCGGGCTCAACCCAAATGAAAGTGGGGAAGCAATCAGCCTTATAAAAAAGATCCGGGACGGTGGGACGACGATCATGCTGATAGAGCATGTGATGAGGGCCATTACCGGCGTTTCCGACCGCATTGTGGTACTTGATCACGGTGAAAAAATTGCGGAGGGTACACCTCTTGATGTTCTCAACGACCAGCGGGTAATAGATTCATACCTTGGCGAAAAATATACTAACTAGGGGTCAATTTTTGCTTAAGATAGAACATCTGGATGTCTGCCACGGTAATCTGCACGTGGTATGGGACCTGTCCCTCGAGGTCCGCAAAGGTGAGATCGTTACGCTCCTTGGACCAAATGGTGCAGGAAAAACCACATTTGTCGAGACTATCATGGGGCTTAACCGGAGTGCCCGGGGTTCCGTACGGTTTCTGGACCAGGAGATCCTGGGTCTTCAACCCTATGAGATTGTCAAACGGGGTATTACCCTTGTCCCGGAAAAAAGGGAACTCTTCCCAAAAATGTCAGTCCTGGAGAACTTAAGCCTTGGCGGCCACCTGAATATGCGGGGCACAAGTGATCCAGAACCAATACTGGAGATGTTCCCTGTCCTCAGGGAGAGGCAGGGCCAGCTTGCCGGCACGTTATCCGGTGGCGAGCAGCAGATGCTGGCAATCGGCCGAAGCCTGATGTTAAACCCGAAGTTGCTGGTCCTTGATGAACCCTCACTGGGTCTTTCCCCGCTTTTTGTAAAAAGCGTGCTTGAATCGGTTGCAAAACTCAATGAATCAGGCCTTTCTATTCTGCTCCTCGAACAAAATGTGATGCGTGCTCTCGAAATTTCACACCGTGGTTATGTCCTTGAAAACGGAAGGATCACGATCCAGGGTACTGCCAAGGAGCTTATTGATAACCAGGAGATTCAGGCCTGTTATCTTGGGCTATAAAGGCTTGGGGATATGAAAACAGTTTAGTAATAACCAGGGGATAATGTTTTTTTCAACCCTGTTATTTTTGATGGATCTTCTCCCTGTTTTCAGAAAAGGGGGATGATTTGCAATCTTCACCAGTTGTGCGCCAATAGCGTGAAGTGTTTAGCAGTCCCCACCGATTATTTTACCGGGGATTAAATCGGTACAACACTGCATTCAGCATTTTTTCGGAAAAATTATTTTTGGAGTAGTTTATTGAACCGTACCCTCCATTTGGGTGCCCTCTTTTTAATCTCCTCTGGCAGAGAGATCAGTCCGCGTGGCAGGAATATTACGACGAGGACGAGGATGACACCGATAATGATGAAGCGGCCATACGTAAGGCCGAGCGACTGGAGACCATCCCAGAGGAGTGTAATGACTATCGTTCCGATAATCGGCCCTGCAAGTGTACCGAGCCCGCCACTTATGGAATAAATAATAGGCCAGAACGAGATATCAACGCCAAAAATTTCGGGTGTGACATATCCGAGGTAGTGGATTTCCAGGGCCCCGGCAAGACCGGCAAAATATGCACTAACCATGAATGCAAGTAATTTATACCTGACCGGATCGATCCCCGCTGCACGGGCTTCAAGTTCATTTTCCCGGATAGCAGAAAATGCAAGGCCAATTTTGGAATTTAAAATGGTCCTGAACAGAAGTATCACAACGACTGCAATAAGCAGGATGGAATAATATTCATACACAAGGTAGTTCGGTACCGTATTGCTGATGAGTGGAGGTGCTGCAACACCATCCCAACCCCCGGTGACAGAACTGAACTGGCTTGCTACCAGCACCTGGATAATCACGGCAAACCCGAATGTGACCATGGCGAGGAACCATTCTTTCATTCTGACACAGATAATGCCAATAAAGAGCCCGACTACAGCCGCAACGGCTCCCCCGATAAATATCGTCAGGTATGGGGTGAGGCCGCTTTTCACCGCGATCAGTGTGGAAATATACCCCCCGATCCCAAAGAATGCAGCATGCCCAAGAGATCCCTGGCCGCTATAGGTAAGGAAGTTCCAGGCAGATGCGAAGATGATGAAAATGACCATGATAATAAGAACGGTTAAATAATAAACGTTCAACCCGGTAACAAGGGGAAAAAGTACTGCACACGCCAGTGCGGCGATAGTGAGGTACAGGACAACCCGGTCTTTTTCTATCATATCTTTCACTCCGCCTTTTCTCCGAATAGCCCGTTCGGCTTAATTATGAGGACTATTATTAAAATGAGGAATGCAACCGCGTCCTTCCAGGCACCGCCGATCGTTAAAACGGTGAAATTTTCTGCGATTCCGAGGATAAGACCCCCGATAATCGCACCGGGAATGCTCCCAAGACCCCCGATAATCACGATGGCAAAGGCCTTAACCGCCGGCACAGAGCCCATGTATGGGTTGAACACCTGCCCGCTGACTACCCAGAGAGTCCCGGCCGCCCCGGCAAGTCCGGCCCCGATACCAAAGCTCAGCATATCCATCCGTTCAACATTGATCCCCACCAGCATTGCGGCCTTCCGGTTCTGGCTGGTCGCACGGACTGCAAGACCAAGCCTGGATTTCTTCAGGAATATATAGAGTCCTACAAGGATCAATACCGTCGTGACAATGATAATGAGATAATCAATTGGGATTTTCATACTCCCGATTGTGATACTTATCTCTTCGAACGGGCTTCGGATGGTTTTCCACTCGTCAGTCCATATCAGGGCCGCGACATTTTCGAGAATATAAATCAGGCCGATACTGATGAAGATCTCGTTTAATTTTCCCGTGCCAAGAATGGGACGGAAGCATAGCCTTTCGATACTCACACCGATCACGATCAGGATCGGGATTGATGCCGCCAGCAGGACATAGGGATTGAAACCTGTGAGAACAAAGAAAGAAAAGGTCACATATGCTCCGATCATGAGCAACTGACCATGGGCAAAATTTACGACTTTCATTACCCCGAAAATCAGGTTGAGACCCGTTGCGAGAAGGATATAAATGCATCCGGCATATAACCCCCATACCATAACCTGTAGGAAGATGTCAAGGCCGATTTCCATTTCTTATCCCTCCAAGGGATGCTATAAAAAATTGGTGTTACAAGGGGTTATGCTTTACCCGGGACATACCAGTCAGGGAGTACAAAGTCAGTTTCTTTGAGATTAGCTGGTGAGACGATCTTCGGCCTTGTTTGATTTACCGTTGGATCCCAAACCAGTTGCTCCATGGTAAGATCGAATTTGCTTTCCCTGAAGTCGTCTGAAAAATTAATTGTCTGGTTTTGCATCGCTTCGACTATCTGGGGCATCTGTAAATCCGCAATCGCATTCTTTATCGCCGTTTTATTTTGAGTCCCCGCATTTTCGACTGCTTTGGCACCTATATATACTCCCTCATAGGTTGCAACGCCCATCATTCCTGGGAACCCGCCAAATTTCTTATCGAAATCTGAAACGAATTTATTGTATGCAGCTTCGGTTGGACCTTTTGGAACGGTATATGGACTAAAACGGCTCTGTATTATAGAGTAGTCCCCATATTTCCCGACGCCCTTATAGAAATCCGGGTCATCATTCGGTTCAATGGCGATAAAGATCTTTTTTAAGTTTACATCTTTCATCGCCTGTGTCTCGATGGGTATCTGTTCGTTCAAAAAGGCTGCAACATAAACCACATCAGGATCCGAGCTCTTGATGCTGGTCAACGCTGTCCTGAAATCGCTTTCGCCCATCTTGAAGGTTTCCTGGGAGACCAGGTTGATTTTCAGACTATTATTGGCGATCGTGTTCTTTACTGCCTCAAGATGACCTTTTCCGTAGGGACTGTCCTGGTAGAGCACAGCAAGTTTTAGTGGCCGGTCCTCTGGGTAGCCAAATTTTGCATTGACTGCAGGACGGATGACACTATCGATAAACAACGTGGTCTGGCTTCCGGAATCATCTGTTGTCGGTGCGTGATGGAACATGAAACTTGTATTCACATCAGTCCGGCGTGTGATGACGGGTGTCGAAGCCCCGGTAATGATATAGGGGATGCTATGCTCGGCAACGATTGACTGGTGCGCCGAAACAACGGCACTCGAGAAACCCCCAACCAGCATATCCACATTATCCTGGGTAATCATCTTCGATACTACCTTCTGGCCACCTTCCCGGGTTGACTCATCATCGCCCTGCACCAGTACGATCGGGACGCTTTTACCGAGACTTTTAACATAAACCCCGCCTTTGGCGTTGATCTCATCGGCTGCAAGTTGTGCGGATTCCCAGACATCTTTTCCGGTAGTACTGGATGGTCCGGTCAACGACGCAACAACACCAATCTTAACTGCCTGGGCCGGTGCCGTCGATGCCTGCTGGGTGCAACCTGCAAGGAATGCACCAATTACGATCATCCCAATCAATACAAACACATACGTAAGTTTCATTCATTACCTCTGCTATGCTATTGCATAGCAAGGTTCGTTATAACATAGTATAAATATTCCCATTTGGGGTTCAGACTGATTATCCGGCAAGTTGAGTGTCCAACCTGGATCGTGTGAAAAATTCCGATAAAAAATGTTGTTATTTCTCACGCTAAACACCATTAATGCCCTGGAATCTTGTTTTTACAGACCTCATTAATCCAATTTTATTTTATTGTGGTGCCGTGTTTCAAGCGTATCAGTCTTCCAAATGTTTCCCGTAGTTTGAAACATAATAGTCTTTATTGCCCATGTCGACGATCTACGGGATGGGAATATCATGGGACCCTGAAATGTTATCATTACTGGTTGCCCGGGAATACTTGACCGATTACCATGGGGCAATATATCACAGCGATTGCTTTACAAAAAAAAGGATGACTTCAGGATTTTCCGAAATAAGCCTTGACTTGCGGCTGGAAAAGGTAGTACAGGATGATCGCTGCGATAATGATCCCGAGCAGTGCACCGGCCCCGGCGGTGAACAAGCTCCCGATGCCGGTCAGGATGCTGATGGCCGAGAAGATAACTCCGACAATCCAGACCCATGGCCAGGCCTTGAAACAACCAATCCCAAGGAGGAGGTCGATGATCCCGATAATGAAAACAATAATTCCAATAGCGGCACCAAGGTCCCCGAAGCCAGCGACGCTCAGAATTGCCCCGCCGATGATCCCACCGATAATTGCAAACAGTCCCCCGATAATCCAGAGGATTCCAAGAATTGTTACTCCAAGTGGTCTTTCTGACATAACATTCCATTCATTCGGATATACTTATGTATTTTTATTTGAGAATAACCAAAATGACCGTGATTTTTTTAAGGGTTCATTTTTGGGGCTGGAATCCCTTACTGG